>JBIKUE010000203.1:0-6013 GCA_044347755.1 Saprospiraceae bacterium | reverse complement strand
AGGACGACAAAAGCAGGATCCTGTACAACAGCCAGATCACGGTAGAAAACATCCCTGCCGAGGCGTATGAATATCAGGTAAACGGCAAATCGGCCATTGAGTGGGTGATGGAGCGCTACGCCGTGACGACCCACAAAGACAGCGGCATCAAAAACGATCCCAACGACTGGGCGGAGGAAGTGGGCAATCCGCGGTATATATTGGATGTGCTGTTGTCGGTGATAAGGTTGAGTGTGGAGACGGTGGAAATAGTGCGGGGTTTGCCGGGGGCGGGGTTTGTGGAAGAAAAGGCCGTTAGCCCGTTCTAATGGGATTTTGGTATTGCCTTCCACTTACTGTAAATCGGTATCAATGTTTTCATGCAAAAGCCATTTGATTGGTTAGCATACTTCCGTTTTTGAGGTATTCTCACCCATTCGATTACAGGTGTCATGGTACTCCACGGATTACTTTTGTGTAAAATCAGCAAAAAATATCCTTATCGAGATGATTATTTTCCAAATAGTGCGTAATCTTGCAGATAATTTTCAAAATAAACCGAAATTAGGCGATGATACTTGAATTCTCAGTCGAAAATTTTCGCTCCATTAAGTCAAGACAAGTTTTATCCCTTGTTGCTGAATCGAGCAAGGCCAAAGGTGAAAATGTTTTTCTTGTTCCTTTGCCAAATGACAACTCACTTCGGCTTCTCAAAACGGCCCTGATTTATGGGGCGAACGGTTCCGGAAAAAGTAATTTAATTCGAGCGTTAGAAACTTTCATGTCGCTGGTAAGATCCAGAAATGCTGGTGCTGGTCGTCCCATTCGCGGGTATGACCCCTTCATCTTTTCCCAGAGCACACAAGATCAACCAACTATTTTTGAATTAGTGTTTATTTTTGAAAACATTAAATATGGATATTCAATTGCATTTAATCGCACACAAATAACTCACGAGGAATTAACTCATTGGCCAAAAGGGCAATCACACCTTATACTTGAAAGAATTATTGAGCCAAATGAACCCCTTCATAAAATTAAATTAGGTAAAAACTTTGGTAACAAGGAAATCGAAATTTTTTCCAATCAGCTTGGACTAAATAAGTTTGGGACTGATACCCCTCACAAAGCATTGACTAAACTTTATCTCTTTTTGAGATCTATAGAAATCGGAAATACTGCAAGAAATGCTAATTCGCCTATGCAAATGCGGCGTACGCTGCAAAGATTTATACAGCCAGAAAAGGGCGGAATTGTGGATCAATTAGGGAATCTTCTCAAAGTTGCTGATACAAAAATTGAAAGTATCAGGATTGAGCCAAAGGAAATAACAATAGATCTGGAAGATAATTTGGGAGAGCCTTTCCAAGAGCTAAGGACAATAAATGAACTTTACGCATTTCATAAAACCTTTGAGGATGGAAAAGAAACCGGGTATGCGAAACTGGAAATCAATGAAGAATCAGAAGGCACAAAAATGCTCTTTTGGAGGGGGCGTCTTATTTTGGAAAAATTACAACAAGGTGGAGTACTAATTTTTGATGAATTGGATAACAGTCTTCACCCAAAATTAGTTAGATTGCTTGTTCTGTTATTTACCAATCCGCGCTCTAATCCCAAAAACGCCCAATTGATTTTTGCAACTCATGAAGTTACGTTGCTTGACCGTGACTTGTTCCGTACTGATCAAATCTGGTTCACTGAAAAAAACCAATTTGGGGAAACCCAATTGTTTTCTGCCCAAGATTTTGATGGTGTACGCGAAGATGTACCTTTTGATAAATGGTACATGGCTGGGAAATTCGGTGGCTTGCCAAAATTTGAGGATATTGAAACTATTTTCAACCATGCGTAAAAAAGACCGCGCCCTACAGCGCAACCTGCTTATCGTTTGCGAAGGAAGTGTGACGGAGCCTGATTATTTCGCACTTTTGAAAAGAATGGCTTTGGAAACTGGGATTTGGGAGGAAATTACAATAAAGCCAAAACCAAGCAGTGAAATAGAGGAAAATGCCATAACTGAAACCCCACATAAGTCGTCACGCACAAAAAGGCAACTACAACCTGCACCAATTGATGATGAAGAAGATGAGATTGAACGTCGTTACCAATGGCGGCAAACTCCAGTTAAATTTGTTAAAGAAGCTCGTGATGGTTTAAAAGATGACATTTTTGAGGAGGCTTGGGCGGCATTTGACAGAAACGGACACCCTGCTCATGAACAGGCATTCTCCCTGGCTCGTGAGCCAATTGAAGGAAAATTTGTACATATCGCTTTTTCAAGCGTCGCCTTTGAACATTGGATTTTACTGCATTTCGAGCGTAACATTTTCGCATTCACTAAATCGGAGTGCAAAGACCAAAATGGTCGTTATTTGGACTGCGGGACGGGCAATCATGCCAGTGACTGCATGGGAAGGAGGTGCATTGCCGGGCATCTACGAACAAAGACTTATATTGAAGGCTCAACCAAAAAAAGTAGCGAGGGCTCTCAATTGCTGTTTAAAAAATTGCTTGAACCAAGCACCCGTCATAAAGCATACGAAAACGCTTCTTGGTTACGGCATAATGTCCCTCATGATCCCACACAGCCCTATCTGGTTAACCCATATACAAATGTAGATTACCTACTCAAACGGCTTCTTGGTGAAGAAGATTTTTCGATTGAATGGGCAACTTGTGGGGAATTAAAAACTTGGCAATCGCTTTCTATTCTGATTGATGTAAAAGACAACATTCTGGAATGTACAATTTCTAATCAAACCAATGGTTCCAGGCTTTTTAATGGTACCGACATAGCGGCTTCATTTCTAAAAAACGATCAAAGATTTAGGTGTTCACCACAGACTGGTAGTGATGTGGTAATCCCAGGCATGGATTCGCGTTTGTTCAAGTTCAGTTCAGAAACAAAATTTAGTGATTCAATCTTTGAGTTGACAATTTCAGGTCATAGGCTATTGGTTGACCTTTAATTTAATATGTAATTGTATTCATGTCAATATGTTTCCCAGAATAGTGACAGTAATTGACTGAAGTAGTTCGTTCTAATTTGGCCTATTGTAACTCAGTATCAATGTTTTCGTGCAAAAGCCAATCTAATTATACGGATGGCGCATAATCGGTCAACCTATCCCTGTTTTTTTTATTTACCCAATCGCACATACCTACCTCGTAAATGAAATTTTCACATTGCGATTTGGGAACAACCTGAACCATGCTTTCCTTTTTCGCTTTTGGAAAATTGAGCCCAAAACGATCAAAATGTGATTAGGTTTAATACTTTTTTAAATGAAAAAAGCCCAAACAGTTGAATATCAACCATCTGGGCTTTAACGTGGAGCTGGCGGGACTCGAACCCGCGTCCGGACAAAGCGTCGCAACGCCTTCTACATGCTTATTCACTGCTTGGGTTTTCGAGTGCAAGACTGGTTCAGTGACCCACACATTTGCACCTTATCTCCTAAGTTTCGCCCGGCGGTCGGAGCATCCCGCCAGACTATCCTGAAAAAAGTTTGATGCACGGTGGCCCCTATCAGGAGTCAGAAGCTAAGAGGGGGCCCCGAGTGCTCGGGGGGCCCTCACACGGTACAAAAGCGTCCTAATTCGCTAGAATTAGGCAGCCATAGCGTACTGGTGTTCGCCAGTTACATTTCGGTCGTTATTTTTTGAGGGGTAACCAACCATGCCCCTGCATGCTTACGAAACGACTACACCTTCCCGTCAATACCAAAGCAGCCCCGTGTAGTTTCTGCAAAGATAAACCCAAACACACTACCAAAAGTTCATTTCCGCTTGTTAATGCTTTCCTACCCGGAATTCAGACCAATTCCTGACAATCCCTGTCCTACCTTTGCGGCGCCTAGTTACAAATGTTTACGCCTCTAACGAGGCTGGATTTTTGGGAACTAAACAAATGTCGGCGGCTAAACCCGCCGGTACGTCAAACCCTTCACCCCCTCTTGCCGGAAAATCATTCCGGCATACACTCAAACATATCACCGTCCGCTGTGCCAAATCCAACCATTAAAATCGGAATCATCAGAGAAGGCAAAGTGCCACCAGATTCCCGTGTGCCCCTTACCCCCGAACAATGTGCTGAAGCCCAGGTGGAACTGCCCGTCAGGGTGGTGGTAGAACCTTCCCCCGTTCGTTGCTTTAAAGACGAAGAATTTACCAAACATGGTATTCATCTTCAGGAGGATCTGTCAGATTGCGACATCCTGCTAGGCGTGAAAGAAGTGCCCATCGAAAAACTCATTTCAGAAAAAACGTACCTCTTTTTTTCTCATACCATCAAAAAGCAGCCCTACAACCGGGCTCTGCTGCAAGCCGTGCTGGAGAAAAAAATCAGACTCATTGATTACGAAGTACTCACCAACGACAAAGGGGAGCGACTCATTGCCTTTGGTTTTTATGCCGGAATTGTGGGCGCTCATAATGGTATGTGGACCTGGGCTCAACGCACTGGCGATTTTCAGTTGCCGCGTTTGTTCCAAAGTCATGATTACGCTGAAGTACTGGATGTATATGAAAAACTGACATTGCCACCACTTCGCATTGTGCTCACCGGCGGAGGAAGGGTTTCCTCCGGGGCTGCCAAAAACCTCAAAGACATGGGTGTAAAACAAGTGTCACCGGAAGACTATCTGACCCAAACCTTCGATCATGCGGTATTCACCCAATTGCATGCAGCTGATTATGTGCGCCACAAGGATGGCAAAGCCTTTGATAAGGCGCACTTTTACGCACATGGTGATGAATATGTAAGCACCTTCGATCGCTTTTGGGTGAGTACGGATATCTTTATGAATGGCATTTTCTACGATAGAAAGGCTCCCATGTTTTTTACCCTGGAGGATATGCAACGGCCGGATTTCCGGATTCAGGTGATAGCCGATATCACTTGCGATATTATGCCCTATTCTTCCGTACCAAGTACCATCCGTGCTACTAAAATTGTAGATCCAGTGTATGGATTCGATCCTAAAACGGGACAGGAAATTCCTGCATATCAAAAAAACGGGGTGGATATGATGACCATCGATAACCTCCCCTCCGAACTTCCCCGGGATGCCTCTGCCTTTTTTGGTCGCCAATTGCTGGAACGTATTTTGCCGGAACTGCTCAAAGGACGTCAGAGTCCGGCTATTTGTCGCGGAATGATCGCGGAAAACGGCGCACTCACTGAAGAGTTTGCCTATCTGGAAGACTATGTGAAGGGGTAGTGTTTTGGTGTTTGGGTGTTTTGGTATTTTAGTGTTTGGGTGTTTTAGTGTTTTAGTGTTTTGGTTGGTGCAGGGCAGCCGGCTTTTAAGCCTTAAAATATCCAGTTCTGCAAGGCTCCGAAGATCAGCCCCACAGTTGCGCCTGCCAAAACTTCCGGTGTCTGATGCCGGCCCAGCACAACTCTTGACCACCCCACCAGCGGAGCTAAAATAAGCATCGGAATTCCCACACGGATATCAACGGCCAAAAGAAGCATGCTTAGATAAAATACCATAAGGGTATGCTGAGAAATCTTTAACCGGGCATTGATGGCATAGCAGGTGAGCATCATCAACCCAAAAAACAGGGTCTCTCCCCAAAAAGGTTGTTGAAAAACATATAAAAGCGTGGCTATCAGCAATACCAATACTAATACCGGCAGATAAATATTGCGCGAGCGCTCACTGCGGGTGGAAACATCCCAGTTGGAGATTTTTCCCTGCCTTTTTCTGAAAAAAAGAAATATGCCCATCGCTGCCAGACATCCAACAATAGCCAGAAGGGTTGGCCAGGCACGCTCAAAACCTACCTGGTGCACAGAAAGAAAAGCGAACACCAACGGCAATAAAACAAAGGGATGCCCTAGGGTGGAAAGGAAGTTGGCGGTGGATTTAGTCATAGTGGATCGGTAGCAATGACTTTAAGGGATAAAATTTCTGGCAAAGTCAAAAAAAAGAGGTAATTTCAAAGTGCATTAGCGTGTGTCTAACACGAGCTAGGCTAAGTCTAAAGTGATTAAAACTTGGACACGGCAGGTATTGCAATTTCT
>JBIKUE010000151.1:0-10068 GCA_044347755.1 Saprospiraceae bacterium | reverse complement strand
CTATGATTGAACTAAAGAACATTGAACGATACTATCCTACTGGTGCGGTTAAAACCTATGTACTCCGGTATGTCAATGCCCATATTGCTGAAGGTGAATTTGTAAGCATCATGGGGCCAAGTGGTTCTGGGAAAAGTACCCTGTTACACATTTTGGGTATGCTGGATGAGCCTACTGATGGAGAATACTGGTTCCTGGGTGAAGGGGTGCATAAGTTCAACGAGCGCCGGCGTACAGAAATGTATCGGGAGTACATCGGTTTCGTGTTTCAGGCATATCACCTGATTGATGACCTAACGGTTTATGAAAACCTGGAAACCCCATTAATGTACAAAAAAGTGCCTTCCGGAGAACGCAAAAGTCGCATTGCTGATATCCTGGATCGGTTTAACATGGTAGCGAAGAAAGACTTGTTTCCCAGTCAGTTATCAGGTGGGCAGCAACAATTGGTAGGCATTGCAAGAGCCCTGATCGGACGACCCAAACTCATCCTGGCAGATGAACCCACCGGGAATTTGCAAAGCCCCCAGGCCCGGGAAATTATGGAAATCTTTCGAACCTTGAACAAGGAAGACGGAGTTACGATCATTCAGGTGACACACTCAGAAGAGAATGCAAAATACGGAAACAGGATTCTTCACCTTAAAGACGGAAGGGTGGAAAATGAGGAGTTGGTGAAGAGATGAACGAACCGGGGCGATGACTGAAATACAAATTGAGCATTAAAAACAAAAAACGCATGCTAGTCAACAATCTCAAACTGGCCCTTCGTACGCTAAGCAAACAAAAGGGTTTTGCACTCCTTAATATCCTGGGTTTATCAGTGGGGGTAGCCTCCATGTTGCTCATTTTCCGAATGGTGCAATACGAGCTGAGTTTCAATAAAAATTTCCAGCATTACGATCGCATTGTGCGTGTATGCACACAGGAAAAAGGATTGGAAGGCCAGGAAGGGTTCACCCGTGGTGTGCCTGTTCCGGCCATGTTGGTCATGAAAAACACCATACCCCAGTTTGCCGCCAACAGTAGAATCAAAGAATATTGGCCTACTGTTTTGGTGCCAAACCCAACCGGTGGCGCACCGCTCAAAAAATTCAATACCGAGGAGGGTGAAATTGCATTTTTCGCAGAAAACTCATTTCTGGAAATCTTTGATTTTAAGTGGTTAGCAGGGGAAAAAAACAAAGTATTACAGGAGCCCAATACCGTGGTGCTCAGCAAAAAAAATGCAATAAAATGTTTTGGTACCTGGCAAAATGCCGTGGGCCAAACGGTGTTGTTGGATAATGAGCCCATGATGATACAAGGGGTGATCGAAGATGCTCCAACACATTGTGACTTTCCCGTTTCCATGCTGGTATCTTACCAGACACTGATTAGCAATGCCGGGAAATACGAATACAGCGAAGACTGGGGAAGTACCAGTTCAAATGACCAGATTTTTGCCTTGCTTCATGATCCATCTCAGTTCAGGGAGGCCAATATCGCCATTGAAAAGGTGGGTAGAAAAGAATATGATCGAGATGGAGCTGGTCAAAATGCATACAAGGGGCATTTACTTCAGCCGTTGTCAGACATGCATTTTGATGATCGCTTTGGCACTTTTGCCACCCATGTGATTTTCAAAAGCAGGCTATGGGTTCTTACTTCCATCGGACTATTGATTCTCCTGATGGCCTGTTTTAATTTCATCAACCTTTCCACGGCTACCGCACTTAGCCGTTCCAAAGAGGTTGGGGTACGTAAAACATTGGGCGGGAGCCAATCCGCACTGTTTAGTCAGTTTATGACCGAAACCGCTTTGGTTGTTTGCTTTTCTGTAGGTTTGGGAACCGTCCTTGCCTGGGCAGGGCTGCCATTGCTGGAACGGATCTCCGAAGTGCCCACTGAGCATCCTTTTCTGGAACAGCCAACGCTATGGGTTTTTGTAGCAGGCCTTTCTATTCTGGTTACATTCCTGTCTGGCTTTTACCCTGCTTTAGTTTTGGCAGGATTCAATCCGATCAAAGCGCTTAAGAATGATCTGTTTACCCAGGCTTCCAGTGGCAACGGTTTGCGGAAGGGCCTGGTCATATTACAATTCCTGATCGCTCAGGCCTTGATCGTAGGTACCATCATCACGCTGGGGCAATTGGATTATATCAGAAACATGGACATGGGTTTCCGCAAGGAACTGGTTTATACCTTTAATCTTGCGGGGGATAGCCTGAGTCAGACCCGCCTGGGTGGGTTCAAACAGCGTTTGTTGCAAATCCCGGGTGTGGAAGCGGTGACCTTTAGTTCCGACCAGCCTTCTTCCGGCAGCACTTGGATGACCAACTTTGCCATTGGTCGGGGCACCAGAGATCAACGATTCAGCACATCCATGAAATTCTGTGATGCTGATTTCCAAAAAGCATATGGCATGAAACTCCTGGCCGGACGATGGCTTGAACCCGGCGATACCGTGAAGGAATATTTGGTCAATGAAACCCTGCTAAAAAAAGCAGGGGTGACTAATCCGGAAGCTGCACTGAATATGGAACTTCGCCTGGGTAGCGGTAAATGGCGTCAAATTGTTGGGGTAGTGAAAGACTTTCACTCTCATTCAGCGCACCAGGAACTGGAACCTATGGTGCTGACCAGTAATCTGGAGCGCTTTTATACAGCAGGCGCTAAAATCAGTCCGCAAAACATCAAACCTGCCACAGAAGCGATCCAGCGCACCTTTGATGAAACCTTTCAGGAACAGGTATTTGATGCCAGTTTTTTCGATGAGCAAATAGCTGATTTTTACATCGATGAAAACCGGTTTGCCGACACCTGTAAAGGATTTGGCGCCATTGCCATTTTCATTTCCTGCCTTGGGCTGCTGGGTCTGGCTACCCATGCCGCACGTCGCAGAACCAAAGAAATTGGTATTCGCAAAGTATTAGGGGCAGGGGTTTCGAATATTACCCTGTTGCTGGCAAAAGATTTCCTGAAACTGGTGCTAATTGCCGTCGTGCTGGCATCACCAATTGCCTATTATCTGATGGACAAATGGCTGGCAGACTTCAGTTATCGTATTGACATTCAATGGTGGATGTTCGCACTGGCTGGTATTGCTGCTATGATCATTGCCTTTACGACCGTTAGTTTTCAAAGCATTAAAGCAGCTTTGGCTAATCCGGTCAAGTCCTTGAAAAGTGAATAACTTAGATTGATTATCCAGATATCGTAAATCATACACCAGTACAATATCAGGATAGTTAGTTAACTAAAATTTCAACGGCTATGCAGTATTCGGTTCTTCCTTTTATGCGCAGCTTTCGCCGGCACAAGGTATTTACAGCCATCAATTTTGCCGGCCTGACCATTGGTATAACTGCTGCACTGCTTTTATTCCGTTATGTGCGCCATGAGTATGCATATGACCGGCAGAGCCCGCATGCGGAAGATATATGGCGTGTATACAATTATACCGCCGACGGTAGTAATGTCATCACTAAAGATGCCAATACCCATAGCGCTGTTGGACCCACCTTGCAGGCGTCGTTGCCGGAAATAACGGATTATGCCCGATTATACTGTGGTAACAGCCCGGAAGTAGTGGTACAGTCTGATAGAAAATCATTTGAATGGAGCAAATGCTACATGACGGATCCTGGTTTTTTGCGGATGTTTCCGCAAACGTTTCTTCAGGGTGATGTGAATACTTGTTTGAACCAACCTCATCAGGCACTTATTACCCAAACCCAGGCTCACCGGCTATTTGGCGAGGGACCCGTTTTGGGAAAAATGTTCCGGGTAACCCATGGTATGATGGCCGGGAATTATACCGTGTCGGCAGTGGTGACAGACCCTCCCCAAAACACACACCTGAAATTTGAAGCACTGCTTTCCTACGCAACCAGATATGCCAACGGACACCAGGATAATTTTGACTCTTACTGGGACTATAACTACCTGCAACTTTTTCCAGGTGCAAACCCGGAAAAGGTGCGCCAAAAACTGGCACAAATCAATCAAAACGAGCTGAAAAGTGCGGGGATCGCGCTTGATATACAGCGATTTACGGACATCCATCTGTATTCAGACCTAACTTATGAACTGGAGCCAAATAGTCGGGCCCGCACAGTGCAGTTTCTTGGCCTGATTGGATTGTTGATCCTGGGCATAGCGCTGATCAACTATATTAACCTGGCCAATGCTTTTGCGCAGGATCGCGCTAAAGAAGTAGGCATACGGAAAGTCATTGGAGCCAATAAAGGCAACTTGATGATTCAGTTCCTGAGTGAACATTTGTTCCTGTGTGGAGCCGCTATGGGACTCGCTTCATTTTTGTACTTACAGTTGTTGCCCAGGTTTGAAGATCTGGCAGGTATCACCGTTGATGCCCTGTTCGATCCGGTTTTTTGGAGTGCCAGCATTGCAATGGTGTTGTTGATGGCTGTGTTGGCCGGGATCTATCCTGCCTTGATGTTGGCAGGATATAAGCCGGCGGAGGTGTTGCGAGGACGATTCGGCAAGGTCCAGGGCAGTTTTATGCGTAAATCATTGGTTACTACGCAGTTTGTTTGCTCGGCAGCCTTGATTTTCGGGGTTTTGGTGGTAGGCAGGCAATTGCATTTTCTTCAGCAACACGAGTTGGGGGTCTCCCTGGATCAACTCGTTTCTATCCGAGTTTCAGGTGAGCGCGACTCGCTTCGTGCACGTAAACTTGAGGTGTTAAAAACCAAATACGCCCAAATTCCGGGTGTTACCGGAAATGCTTTTTCCAGTATTGTGCCTGGCCTGGGTATCAACGGGATTAGTGGCAGTAACCGGCCATTACATTGGACGCAGAAGCCTGATTTTGCCCGCATCTCCTCCTATTTCGTTGAAACGGATGAGCAGTTCTTTCCATTGTTTGGCGTAAAAGTATTGGCAGGAAACCATCAATATTTTGCCGATCGAAGTGAGCGTTTCAGGCATGTCAGTTTGAATGAAACCATGCGCAAGGCCTTGGGCTTCCCTACGCCGGAAGCTGCCATTGGTCAGGAAATTGCGTATGAAAATAGTGAGGGCGGTGCAACCATGGTAGTGATGTCGGTTGTGGAAGACTTTCACATAGAATCGTTGAAAAACACACCTAAACCAACCCTTTATTATTGTTTTAATCCGGAAGATCTGAGTTATCTCACCTTGAAGATCCATCCGGCACAGATGCAGTCTGCCCTCGCAGGAATGAATGATAACTGGACCGAAATGTACCCGGATCAACCTATGAAATACTGGTTTTTGGATGAGCACTTTGCGCAACAGTACCTTCAGGAAGCTCGTTTTGGAAAGGTATTTGGTGTATTCGCTGGTTTGGCTATTGCCTTATCCTGTTTGGGATTGCTGGGACTGACAGCCTTTCAAATGGAGCGCCGGAAAAAGGAGGTCAGCATCCGAAAGGTATTGGGCGCCAGTGTTTTAAGTGTTACCAGTTTACTCACACTTGATTTTCTGAAATGGGTTATATTGGCCATTATACTGGCTTCTCCTTTATCGGCCTGGATGATGCAACACTGGCTGGAAGGTTATGCGTACCGAATAGACCTGGAGGCCTGGATGTTTATGGCCTCAGGGATGATCGTGCTGGTGTTTGCATTGGGTACGGTATGCCTGCAAAGTATCCGCACAGCGTTGGAAAACCCGGTTAAGAGTTTGCGGAATGAATAGTAGTAGAACTATGCTGTTTTAGTGGGGAATAGCAATTGGTCTGCTACTAATGAGCCAAAGGCGTAAACAGCTAATCCGTATTCCAGGGTAGAAATGCTTCCCCGAGTAAAGCTGTATAAGAAATAGAAGGCCGCCAAAGCTACCGTAATAGCCCAAATACGGTACCAGGTGGGTTTGGATTTTAGTTTGTATAACATGTTCTAAAGAACCAATATCTCGTGATGTGGCAGCGAATATCGGTCGTCTACCGTAATCAGTATAATACGATCGCCTGATTTACATTGGGATAACACTTTTTCGATTTTGATTTCTTTATAGGTTGTATCCGAGAACAGGATTATGGTATTGACATGCTGCTTTTTCAGTGCAATTTTGAATTTGATCCTTTCAAGCGGAGTAGTGCGCTCTTCCGATATTTCTGCAGTACAAACAGTGAGCTCGCCGGTCGTATTGAGCGAGATTTCACTTTTACCGGCAGGAGAATAGTCATCTACCACCAGTTTTTGGTTTAGAAAAGCACCGGCACATTGGGTAAAAGGTTCCTGTGCATGGGAAATGCATCCGGTCATTACCAGGCCAAGGAGGATAAAAAATGATTTAATACGGTAGATCATAGCTGAATTGTTTGTTGATGTGTGATGCTACAAAAGTAGAATACACCTGTAGCGGAGCATGTTTTTTCAAGTAAAAGGTTGTAAAAGACTTGTAAAAGATGATGTAAAGGAGGGGCAAGAAGGCGACCCTTAGCGGCTCTGTACCGTAGAGTCCGGATTCTCAGCCTTTTTTTATTTGTCCATGCCCGCACAAGCGCGTCCGGAATCGGACGTTTTTTATGCGCTAAAAGTTTTCTAAGTATTTGATAATCAATTTATTGTTCTTCGGGCATAATTTATGATCCTATTTATGCACCACTAAGAAATTAAGCTATTTATCCCAAAATGATTTTCAATCACCTGCGACTTGCTCTGCGCAAACTATCAAAACAGCGCGATTACACCCTGCTCAATATTATTGGGTTGGGTTTAAGTGTTGCCTGTTGTTTGCTGATCTTTATTTTCCTGCGCTATCACACTAGTTTTGACACCTACCACAGTAAGGCAGATCGCATTTTTCAGGTGGTAGTGGATATCAAAACGGAAAGCACCTTTCCTTTTTCAGGAGTTCCTAATCCCATGGCAGAGGCACTGCGTACGGAATGTGCCCTGCTTGAAAGTGCCGGAATGCGCTCCGCACAAGAAGAAGTCCTTATCAGCGTCACCAATACACAGGGTGGGGTAGATAAATACAAGGAGCAGAATCGATTTGCATGGATTGAACCAGCATACTTCTCCATTTTCGACTTGTCATTACTTCGGGGCGATTTATCTGCGCTGAATGAACCTAATTCAGTGATAGTGGCAGAATCGCTATGCCGCAAGTATTTTGGCACCTCCGACCCATTGGGGAAAGTGATCCGGGTGAATAACCTGGACAACCTAAAGATAGTGGGCGTACTAAAGGACTTGCCATCAAACACGGATTACCCTCAGGATATTCTTGCTTCCTGGGTTACCCTGAAAAACCATCCGGAGTCTGCTGAAGACCTGAATTCCTGGGGCGGTGCAAGGGGCGATAACTATTGCCTGGGGGTAATTAAAGAGGGCCATTCCATCCGGGAGTTGGATGCGGTGATGGCACAATTCCGTCAAACGCATCCACATCCGGACTCCAAAGACCTGTTTCAATACAAAGTAATGTCCATGCTTGATATGCATTTCGACATGGATTATGGCTTTGGCATGGACAAACGCTATTTATGGTCACTTGGTTTGATCGGACTCTTTCTCCTCATCACTGCTTGTGTGAACTTCGTCAATATGGCCACTGCTCAGGCTTTGCACAGGGGGAGAGAGGTAGGAGTACGCAAATCTCTGGGCAGTACCAGAGGAGAACTTTTCTGGCAATTCATGTCGGAAACAGGGTTGGTGGTAGTAGCCTCTTTAATCATAGGATTAGGATTGGCCTGGCTCGCGTTGCCGCAGTTAAATGCCTGGTTGGAAGAAGAGCTGAGCTTGAAAGGTGAGGTATTCCAAACTGTTTTGGGTTTTATGGGTCTGCTTGGACTGGTACTTAGTTTCATGGCCGGGGCATATCCAGCCTACATGCAAGCAAAGTTTAATCCGGTTACAGCTATAAAAGGGCTCCCGGAAATAGGTAAAGGCGAAGGCTTCTCATTGCGAAAGGTTTTGGTAACCACCCAATTCGCGATCTCTCAAATGCTTATCATAGGAGCATTAGTGGTTACGGCTCAAATGCAATTTGTCCGTGAAGCCGACTGGGGTTTTCGTCCCGGAACAGTGTTGGCCCTTGAGGTGCCGGATAACACCAAGATGCGTGCATTACAACAGGCTTTGTGCGGTATTACAGGAGTAGCGTCTGTCTCGCTTTGTTATCAGCCTCCGGCATCAGGTTCCAATAATTTTTCAGGGATTCAATATGACAACCGGCCTGAAGGAGAACAATGGCTTGTGAATGACAAGCCCGCCGATGAACGATATCTGGAAACCTTTGGACTGACGCTATTGGCTGGAAGAAACCTGCAGCCAAGCGATACTACCCGGGAGTTTTTGGTAAACGAAACCCTTGTTAAAAAACTCAATCTTGCTTCCGTTGAGGAAGTACTGAACAAACGCGTTAGTATTGGCGGTCAAAAGGCATCTGTGGTAGGCGTTATCAAAGATTTTCATAATTGGTCATTGGCAGAGCCTATTCCGGCAATTGCCATTTCCACCCGTTCAGAAGCATATTCCAGTTGCGCTGTTCAGTTGACACCCGGCTATCCGGCTCCGGTTTTGGAACAAATCCGGAAGGTCTGGGAAGCGCAATTCCCGGAACATTATTACGAACATGCATTCATGGATGAGCGTTTGGGTGATTTCATGGAAACTGAGATCATGATTATGCGCCTTGTGCGCACGTTTGCCGGTATTGCAGTATTTGTAGGGTGCCTCGGATTGTACGGATTAGCTACCTTCATGGTTACCCGTAAACGCAAGGAAGTAGGCATAAGAAAATCGTTAGGCGCTAATGTGTCGGGCATCTTATGGCTATTTGGGAAAGAATACCTGCGTTTGATTTTCCTTGCCTTTATACTCGCTGGCCCATTGGCCTGGTGGGCAATGAGCAGTTGGTTAAACGATTACGCCTATAGGTTCACCATGGGAGCAGGGATCTTTTTCTTATCGCTCTTGATTACACTCAGTCTGGCTGTGATTACCGTTGGAGTCCAAAGTATTAAGGCAGCTTTAGCGAATCCGGTGAATGCATTGAGGAGTGTGTGAGGTTGGTGTTTGGGTGTTTTCTATCTCTGAGATAGAATGATTTATAAAAAACGGTTGCTATGCTGCAATTTGAACCATATACTCCTCATTCGGCGCTGCAACGATATATCAGAAGCTATTGGCTGATTACCGGCAGCGAAACAACGGAATCCCTGGAACTGGTGCCTGACGGATACCCGGAAATGTTTTTCGTTTTGGACAACGAGGTACATATGCCTCAATTTGGAGGCACAAAGCAATGGAACGAACGTTCAGGAACAGGATTGATTGGGCAGGTTTCGGGCAGGTTCACCTTTGGAATGAGTGCCGGATCGCGCCTCTTTTGTGTGAAATTCTATCCCTGGACGCCCCATTTATTATTGGGTGTTCCAGCATGGCAATTAAATGATACAGCCCTGGAAATGGGCGATCTTAGTGCACCATGGATATTTCGGGAACTTAATGAGCGGATCGCGGAATGCGCGAATATCCCCATGGCAGTTCATCTGTTGGATGACTTTTTTTTGGAAAGGTTGGAAAATCCCGGTCAGGAAAACCCATTTGTAATGCATGCGGTGCGTCAGATTTTTCAGCAAAATGGAATGGTTAGCATGGACCGATTGAGTGAAGGCTTTAGAACCAGTCGCAGATACGTAGAAATGCTTTTCCGGCAGCATATAGGGTTTTCTCCCAAACAGTACGCCCGGATAATCCGGGTGAAAAAGGCTTCGATGTATCTGCTGGATCCACGCTTTTCAGGACAAATTCGGGAAGTTGCCGGTCAGTTGGATTACTACGACCAAAGCCATTTTTTGAAGGACTTCAAAGCCGTGGTGCGACAAACGCCGAGTTCATTTTTGCAACAACAATTGAATTTGTCGGAGACTTCCGTATTGAGATATTTGGATCAATGGGATTATTCGTGAGTTTCAAACCTCGTAGGTCTTAGACCTGCGAGGTTTGGTCCGTAGAAGACAAATGTAGGTTCGCATTTTTACCAGCATAGCGGTTTGGGAATGATGAATTTTGTGGAGTATTTCACTTGTTTAACACCGCGATTGATTTAGGCTGTGTAGTGTCGGGGTGACTGACAGTCACCCCG
>JBIKUE010000140.1:0-11087 GCA_044347755.1 Saprospiraceae bacterium | reverse complement strand
CTGGGGTTGGGTGGGTCTCATGCACCCCCCCCCCGACACTACACAGCCTAAACCAGTCAACCAAACAAAAAAACGCATGTTCAAATTACCATTCACTATTTGCTTTATTTCGCTCTTTGCCTGGAATGTTAGCATGTCTGCGCAAGGGGTTCCACCTGAACTGGCTGCGGCTTTTCAAGCAACCTTGCAAAGCCAGCGCAACGCACTGGGTGTCAAATCCTTAAGTGTCGCTGTGCAATTCAGCAACGACTCTTTATGGACTGGCGCCTATGGCATTTCTTCTACCTTCCCGCTCGACAGTGTAACGCCAGATTATGCTTATGCTATCGGCAGTATTACCAAAACCATAACTGCTGCCTGCATTCTCCAATTAGCTGATGAAGGGGTTTTGCATCTTGACGACAGTGTATCTAAGTGGCTGCCTCCGTTCCCGCACGTAAACCCTAATATTACCATTCGTCAGTTGCTGCGCCACCAAAGCGGGTTGTATGATGTGATTACCAATCCGGCCTGGGACGCGGCTTCCAAACAAAACCTGGACTCCATTTGGAATCTCAGCAGCCTGGTTCAGGATTATATGAACCCACCCTTGTTCCCGCCAGGTACGAGTTGGTCTTATAGCAATACCAACTATGCGTTGTTGGGATTGATCATTGAAGCAGCCACAGGAGAAACTTACCGCGAGGAGTTCACCAATCGCTTTTTTGAGCCCCTGCAATTACCTTCCTTGCTCCTGCCTCCCTTTGACCCCAATCCGGCTGATATGGCACACCTATGGGTATTTAACCCTGCAAATAATACAAGCTCTGACGCACATGGATTCTTCTCCCAGTGGAGTTCTTTCCGGTCCTCAGCCGGCCCTATTGGCGGGTACTATGGAACGGCCCGGGATATCGCTGTTTGGAACCGCGCTTTTCTGCGTGGCGATCTGCATAGTTCAGCCATCATGAACGAGGCTAAAACAACGGTGGCCAGCACAATGCCTAACAGTGGTCGGTATGGGCTTGGCATTATGGAACGCAAATTCTGGGGACTTACCGCTTATGGTCATGGCGGAGATATTGGGTATAGCAGTATCAGCTATTACTTCCCTGCCAAGGACATCAGCATTACTGTATTGAATAATGATGCTAAAAAGAATTCCTGGGCATTGGCGCCTGTTGTACAAGCATTATTGAAAAACTATCTGGATTACGAAGCCTCGGTATCCACAACTGCTCCCCGGGCGTTCACGGATCTGAACGTACAGGTTTATCCAAATCCGTTCACAAACGAGGTGTCTGTTTCCATAAATTTACCAACCGGTGTTCAGGATGTCCACTACCAAATAACCGATGCCATGGGTAAGATCCTAAGCAAAGGTCCGGTTGGCAGCTTCAAATCCGCCGATCAAACCCTTACTATTCCTACCGGCATTGAATGGCCTTCGGGTGTTTATTTCCTCAGCTTGCAGCTTGATGGAACAGGGACCCGGGCCATCAGGCTGGTGAAGTAGTATCCCGGAATGATATTCCGGGAAGAAAAGCCCGGAATATCATTCCGGGGTACATCGGATTAAATGTCTCTTCCCGGAATACCATTCCGGGGTAAATAATTTTTACACATGAGTTTTCGTCTCGCCCTCCGCAACCTTCGTAAAAATGCCAAATACACCACCATCAATCTGGTGGGTATGAGCATTGGCATGGCCTGCTGTTTCCTTATTGTCAGTTATCTGGATTACGAGCAGAACTTCGATACCTTTTTCCCGAATAAAGACCGGTTATACCGGATTGGGTATCACGCGGAGTTTACCGGTGAGCCGCTGGATTTGAACCGCTGTCCGGCTCCAATCGGTCCGGCTATGTATGACTTTTTTCCGCAGGTGGAGAAGGTTGCTCGGATGTTCCCGCGCAGCCTGAGTGTGCGTGAGCCGCAAAGTGATCAGCAGTTTGAGATAGAATCTGTTTTGTTCTCTGACAGTACCGTGCAGGAGGTCATGGGCTTCGATTTTATGCATGGAGATCCGAATACAGCCCTGCGTGATCCGTTTTCGGCTGTATTAACCGATGAAACAGCCCGGCGTATTTTCGGCGCCGAGAACGTCTTGGGCCGCCAATTGAAGGCAGGAGAGGATGCCTTGTTTACGGTTACCGGTATCATCCGCCGATTTCCCCGCCAATCTCACCTGGAATTGGACATGATGTTGCCATTCCGCAATATTGTGGATGTGGAGCCGGTTTCGGCCAGGCCCGTGGTGCAGAATGTACTGGTCAACAACTGGCTGGCCTCCTACACTCATACTTATGTGCTGCTAAAGCCGAATACAACGGCAGAAGCCGCCAATGCCTTGTTCCCGGCTTTTATCCATAAACATGGCCACGAACAGTTCCGCGACAAACAGTTTTTCAGCTTGTTTCCCGTAACACGCATTCACCAGCATAGCCCTGCCACTGATGAGGTGGTAGCCACCGCCAACCCGACCTTCCTGCGTGTGTTTGGTATAGTAGGTTTTCTCATTCTGCTGATTGCCGGCATCAATTTCGTGAACCTGTCTACAGCGGTTTACCTGGATCGGAGTAAGGAGGTGGCCGTACGCAAATCATTGGGGGCCAGCAGAGCATCGCTGGTAAGTCAATTCCTCACCGAAACGATGTTGGTTAGTGGTATGGCCTTCCTCATAGCTATGCTCATGTTGCATGTGCTCATTCCGCTGTTCAACGCCCAAAATGCCAAGTACATAGATTATGATCTGCTACTCGACTGGCCCCTGACCTTGATTTTTACCGGTATTTTTCTGATCACCGGATTGGTGGCGGGCATTTATCCGGCCCTCTTTGCCAGTCGTTTCAGAACAGTGGAAGCATTTCAGCGCAACAGCACGGCTACCATTGGTGGGGCTGGGCAGTGGCTGAGGAAATCGCTGATTACCACACAGTTTGCGGTGAGTATTGCTTTGTTGTGCAGCACCCTCATTATGCAATCGCAGCTCAAATACTGGCTACAAATGCCCCTGGGGTTTGATTCGGAGGGCATCATTACGGTGCCACTATCGAGCGCCAACATCAATTCCGCTTTTTCTCCTGGCGATTCCACGCTGCGTCGGCGTATGAATGCCTTTGATGAGTTGTTGATGCAAAATCCGGGCGTAGCGGAAGTGACCCTTTCTTCGAGCTTGCCGGGTTTCACCGCGCCGTTGTTCCCGGTGGCTACAGACAAGATCAAACTTGATGACAATGTGTTTGTGGGCAGTATGTCCGTGGATTACGATTTTGTGGAGACCTTTAAACTCAAAGTATTAGCCGGGCGTGAGTTCGATAAATCCTATGGCACGGACCATCAGGGCGCCTGGGTGATCAACGAAATGGCGGTTCGTACGCTAGGTTTTGACAATATTGAAGCGGCCATTGGTCAGAATATTTCTCGTGGAGGCGCACCTCCGGGCAAAGTGATCGGGGTGGTGAATAATTTCAATACAGCGGGTTTACAAAACGCCATGATTCCGGTGATTATGAATGTAGCGCCTGGATCATTCACCGCATTCAGCATCCGCTTAAAAACCAAGGACACCCAAGCGGTTACAGGAGAAATTGAAAAAGTGTGGCGACAATTTTTCCCTGGAAAGGCATTTGAATATACCTACCTCAATGAAAGCCTGCGCGAAACCTACGAACAGGAATCCCGGCTCATGCAATTAATTGGCGATTTTGCGGCGGTGGCCATTGTGCTGGCTTGCTTTGGTTTGTTTGGACTGGTGGATTTCACGGTGCGTCAGCGCCGGAAAGAAATAGGTATTCGTAAGGTACTGGGCGCCACGGTGGCTGGTATTACGGGTTTATTGGCCAGGGATTTCCTGAAATTGGTGGCTGTGTCATTCGTCATTGCCACTCCGGTAGCCTATTACGTGATGGACCAATGGCTCACCGACTTTGCCTACCGGGTAGCCCTGCAATGGTGGATCTTCGCAGCGGCTGGTGCAGCGGCCATTGTGGTGGCGTTTTTGACGGTAAGTGTGCAGAGTGTGCGGGCGGCGCTTACAAACCCAGTCCAAAGCCTCAAAAATGAATAGCCCCGTCCACCACAGCCCCATCGGGGCGCCAACATTTATAGCCCCAGCGGGGCGATAATGTTTGTAGCCCCAGCGGGGCGATAATGTTTGTAGCCCCAGCGGGGCGATAATGTTTGTAGCCCCAGCGGGGCGGTAATGTTTGTAGCCCCAGCGGGGCGGTAATGTTTGTAGCCCCATCGGGGCGGTAATGTTTGTAGCCCCAGCGGGGCGGTAATAATTGTGTCGTTTGGCATGGCGTACAGGTAAATGCCCTGTTTGTACATGTACCTGGTGCTAACATTCATGGGGACTCTTAAAAAAGAAGTCTATTTCTTGCTTCATAACCTGCGCACTTAAAGTTTCCTCTCCACTATCGCAATCTTCTCCTCCGTCAACCCATACAAGCCGTACACCAGAGCGTCTATCTTGGCCTCCAACGCCGAGGTGTCGGCCTGAGGGTCGGATTGCTTGGCGGCGAGGATGCGGGTAAGTTATTGAATATGAATAAAACCATAACGCTCAAACACCTGCATGAATTTTTGCCTCAAGACACTGGAAAAAAATAAGTCTTTATAGTATCGCTCACATGCCGCTTCAAAAAATTCTCGCAATAATTTTATGTTGACAAGATAGTTGTTTTCATCTATTTGAGTTACAAGATTGGGTGATTCAGTGTCCAGTCTAAACCTGTATTTTATTCCATCCTTTCCTTGGGAATAGGTTCCAAATGAATGAATTAACGCATTTCGCAATTGGTATATTCTTTCCTCATTCGCGCTATCAATATACTCACAAACAAATGCCTTAAATCGCTTTTTAGCATTGTTGGTGTCGTCATTTCCCTCATAAAACTTGGCTAATAAATCAATCCCGGCCATCACTGCCATCGTCCCAGGGAAAAACGCAGCAGATGGAATAGGCTCGTTCGTATTGGCATCCAAGCCAAAACAAGTCATAATATCCCGCCTCAAGAGATACAATATCGATTTTTCTCCCGGTTCGTCTGTGAATGCATGAGGGTTCTTAAAAAAGAAGTCGATTTCTTCATTCATAGCATCTACATTTAAATTTTTCCCTCCACAATCCCAATCTCCTCCTCCGTTAAACCATACAACCCGTACACCAAAGCATCTACCTCCGACTCTAATGCCGTTACGTCGGCTAAAGGGTCGGATTGCTTGGCAGCGAGGATGCGGGTGACGAGGGCGATGATTTTTTCCTTTTGGGCCGAAGTCGCATGAATAGGAATTGGGATGGACTCAACGTATATAATTTTCAGTCTCACAAACCCGGCTTGTACCTTGTCACATATATTGTCTAGGAACATCTTACTGACCTTGGAATTAAGAATTCCTAGCAAGAATTTATCATCAGAAATAATCAATTGATTGTTGTCATTCCCATAATAGAAGGAATCATCTAAAGCGAATGAATTAGCTTCCAACGAAATGCCTGGCCAAAGAATTTTAGTTTTTTCAAACTCTTTCCAATAATCCACCGCATCTTGTATTTCATACCATTGATAACTTCCGGGCTTCCTCCCCGGCCATTTGGGGTCTGTGCTATTTTTGGGTCTTGGCGTAAGCCTTTCCTTATATTGCGTTAGATATTGTAAAATGGCAGGATAGTCTTCAATTTTTATTCCTCTTCTGGTGAAAATCAAATACTTATCACTTATCGGCGTCTGATACCGCTTTATATCCCTACCCGCCAAAAACGGCTTTATCACCTCCGCACTCCGCGCATCTTCCGCAATCAAACGATCCCGCGTAGCCGCATCAATCACAAAGGCTTCGTTCAAGCCAGTAAGCACTCCCCGGTAGATTTTCCCCTGCACATATTCCCCCAGCGGCGTACCTGCGGCGCGTAGTTTGTCGAGCAATTGCTGTACGCCCTGATTGCTCAGCGTCCAGCCGGAATCGCTCAGGCTTTCCAGGCCCACAGAGAAGGCGTTGCTGCGGATGTATTCACTTAGAGAATGCTCGAACGTCAGGGTGTTGATCGTGGCAGCAGGGAAAGTAGTACGCGCTTCTGCCCGGCTCATTTCGAAAATACAGGGGTAGGTCGTGGCTTCTTCAAACACGGGTAAGTCGCCAAAATCGCTGATGCCTTCAATGCGGTGGCGTTTTACAAACTGCCGGAGTTTGTCGCCATATCCGGCCCGCATCCATTTGTTGGGCAGGATGTAACTGAACTGGCCGCCGGGTCGGAGGATACTCATGCCGCGCTCTACAAAATATACATAGATATCAGCAGTGCCAGCAAAGGTTTCAAAAACAGTTTGGAAATGGGGTTTGAATGTTGCCAATTCCTCTTGTCGGATATACGGCGGGTTCCCCAGCACCACATCAAACCCTACAAATTCTCCGGAATCATCCAGCACCTCAGGAAACTCAAATCGCCATTCAAAGGCGTTTATATAGATTTTGTTGTTTTTTATTTCCTCTAATTCTGCATTCAACTTGTTGATTTCCTGTACGATTTTAGCCTTTTCTTTCTCTCGCTTGGCCTCCAATGAATCTTCCGGCGGCTTTTTCCCACCATAAGGCGAATCTGGCTCGAAAAGGAAATTGCCTGTAAAGCGATGGTATAGTTCATTCGACAGCTTCTGAAGGCGGGATACTTTTGGGTCGTTTCGACCAATTTCGGTTCTGAAATTACCTTTGATTTCAGTAATCAGACGATCAAGGCTGCGTTTTTCCTCCTTATCAGAAGCATGATGGTATTGCCGAACGGCCATTCGGTACATTTCTATGGACCATTTTTTCCCTAAAGCTTGTTTCAAATCCTCATCCAGCGCAAAGCGGCTCACCAGGGAGTTACCGGATTTGATGTTGATGTCAATATTCGGCAGGGTTTCGAGGCGCTGGAATTTGCTGTCGCCAGTGAAGTAGGCGTGTTTCAGCAATTCTATCCACAAGCGCAACCGGCAGATCATCACCGATTTGGGGTTGATGTCTACCCCGAACAGACAATTTTCAATCAGCGTCTGTTTTTCATGAAACAAGGCTTCCTGAATGCGCTGTGAATCGGTATTGCCGGGCTTGTATTCAATGGGCTGGTCGCTGTTAGAATCCGTGAGAATCAGCTCGTCATTGCCTACTACGGCGTTGATTTTCAGCAATTTTCCACTGGAATCGCAAAGAATTCCGAGATCACTTTTGATGGCGATAAGCTCATTGAGCGCGCTCACGAGGAAGTGTCCGCTGCCCACAGCAGGGTCGCAGATGCGCAGGCTGTTGATGACCGCATGGGCATCCTGAAGCGGTATTTTTTGGCGGACCAGTTCGTTGTGCAGGTCGGTTTCTACACTGGCACACTCCCATCCGTAACGTTCATTGAATTTTTGCAGCACCGCGCGGCGGAGTGTCTCCCGGCACATGTACATCGTGATAAAACCGGGCGTAAAGAAAGAACCGTCGCGGTAGCCGTTTATTTTTTCAAAAATAAGACCCAGCACGGAGGCGTTAATAACGGCGCGGTTCTCCGCCTGAATTCGGGCTTTTGCATCGCTGCTGAAATCGTAAGCATCCAGGAATGCAAAGAGATAAGCCAGGGTGGTCATCTCTTTGGGCGCATTTAGTTGCTGCCGCAGAACGGAATTGGACAGGACAGGCATGGTCAGCCGGTCCGACAAGGAAGACACCCGCAGGGTACGGCGTTCCAGCTCCGTTTGCTCAAACAGTGAACTGTTCAGATAGGGAATGTTGTGGAACTTTTTTTGCACCGATTCGCGCCGATCACCTTCCGGCACGGCCAGTACATGGAAGAAGAGTTCATTGAGTTCGTCGTAGTCTTTGACCCTTTCCACCGTCAGCAGATGTTCGGCGTCACCCCTCCACCGGAGCAGTTGTCCTTCCAGCAATTTCAGGAATAAAATCCGGTTGAGCCACGTGATACAGAGTTCGAGGGCAATGCTGAAGCGTTGGTATTCAGGCGTATCGCCGAACTGGTCCAGCCCGGTGGCATCCCGCCATACGCCGCTCACCTCCAGCTCGGAGAGCGTATTTTCAAGCAAACTGCCCTCATGCCGGCGTTTACTTGCCCGGTCAATGATCTTTTTACCCCCTTCTTTTACTTCTTCAAGGCCCAGAATATACAAAAGTTCGTCGTAGAACTGTTTATTCAGGGCGTTGCTGTCGTTGGCAAAGGGTTTCTTGAGCAGGTGTTGCGGAGACAGCGCCTTGTATAGGTCGAGCAGTAATTCGTCGTCGTTCGGATCCTGATTGGTGGCGGCAGTGGCGTAATCGCGCAGGTGAAACGTGCAGCAGCGCAGCTCCGGTAGTTCCTTTTCAAAGAACGGGGCCGCAATTTCTTTGTAAAACCAGTCCGTGTTGCCGGCGCCAAGTCGCCCCTCCTGCCAGTCGGCATATTGCTTCAGCAACTTGTTGTTGGCATAGATGTGGCGCTCAAAATCTGCAGCATCGAAGATGTACCAGGCGTGGATATCCGTGATGATCAGGTGCCGGATTTCCTTGTTCTCGCCACGAGCGCGCTCATTCAGGTAATAGCGAAGAAGTTCGTGGAGCGCCTTCCCGTTTGGTTTCTCAGGCGAGATCATTTCCGCCTTATTACCCGGCTTTTTTGTTTCTATAATAACCCCGACCGAGTCTTTCGCCGTGCGGCCATTGTGGATCACAAGATCCTGCCGGTCTTTGGTATTGACAAAATGTTCTTCGCGGTAAAATGCCGCCTTAAGAAAATCGGAAACGATGTTTTTGAGGTGCTCTTCGCTTTCCTGCGCGGAATGTTCCAAATGCTCCAGAAGCCTTGACAGCTCTGATCTAAACCGCTCGAGTTTGCCGCGCTCAACATTTTGCGCCCGGTAGGCGGGTTGAATGGTTTTAGAGATGGTCTGGGTGAGGAGTTTCATCGGACTCAAAATGGTTTGGGGGGCAATAATAGGACTATTTTTTTCTTTGTCCTATTACATTTTCCGCCCCCCTCACTCCCATTCCACCTTTACCATCACCTCGTTCCGCCTGCCAAACAACTGGAACGGAGGATTGTAGCCTAGGTAGCGGAAATTCCCGGTATAGCGGATGGATTGTGCTTCCAGTGCCTTGCGCAGTTTCTCTGAGTATTTCTCGATTTTTCGGTCTGATGAAAAGCCGCCAAAACGAAGCACGGCCACATGCTCTGCCGGCATGGTTTTGAGCATGACCTCTGCGTTGTCGGGTCTGGGCAGTTGATCTTTGGTGTATTTAGCGGGCATCACAAAACTCATGGACGATGCTGTATCGGTCATCTCCATGTGCACCGGAGCCGTCATGGCAATTTGTTGTTTTTGCTCGTTGCCACCAAAAATATACCCGGCCAGCTTGCGGAATCCAGGGTTGCCCAAATCCTTGTAGGAACTGGCTTTTGACGTGATGGTGGCCATGGTCGCTTCGGGATAATAGCGAATCTCGAAATCTTTTTCGCGCTTGACACGCTGGTAGGCTTGCTGTTCGGTGCCTTTGCTGGAAAACAGGGCACATGCCTGAAAAAGGAACATCAGGAGACTCAGGATCAGGAGTCCAAGGAGCAGAGGTTTCATAGTGGAGGGATATGGAGTTTACTTTCCGCATGCAAACAGCTAATCATGAAGATTGTTTTTGCTCCGGGCGATTGAACCCATTCAAATCCGAATGGGCACAAACAATAACTTCTTTTTGTCAAAAGCTACACCACTCCAGGTGCCGAGGCCTTCTATTTTGTAGGATGGCGGCACTCCCATCATGGTGGCATCTACACTCCGGATTTTTTTGCCTGCTGGTATGGGTTTGTTGATCGCATCAGTCTGGGGTTTGTAGCGTGTATCATAGTCGGGCAATGTGGAAATATATTTTACCATAACCTGCGCCATGGGGAGTTTACTTGTACCGCCGAAAATAGCTACATCCAACTTGTTTGCATCCTGTTTCACGGCATCATTGCTGTTTTCCCCGCTGCGAAATATGCGCAGGAAATCATCACCACTTTTACCGTCTGGTGTGAAAAAATTGAACCGCAACAGGTAGTCGCCTGCATCTAAGGGTTGCGCGGTTTTATTTTCTATGGTAGCATCCACGATATAATAGTCCAGCGTATAGTCTACTTTGAAAAGGTCAAAATCTCCGGCGTTCGGATCAGGGTTGAATTTGACCAGGTTGTGTACCGTAATTTTGATCTCGTTGTTTTCCAGTACTTTTTCTACCGGAATAGATTGAATTTTATGTTTTGGCGCCGGACTATTGGTTTTATTGGCGGCTACTTCTGTTGCCGGTAAATTGGCTCCTATCGTAGCATTGCTCAAATCAACACCATTGGTGAGTACCTTTATGGTAACTGCCTGATTGGCCATGCCCTCAAAAATGTATTCGGAATGATAACCGCCCCGGATCTCTATATCCTTGATAGTGCCGGTGCCTTTTTGACCGCGGTCGTTGACATACTGAATGGCGTCGCCAATTTTTGCATGCCCTTTGATATCATCAAGGGTTACGATCAATAGCTTATCGTCGCTGTCAAGCAAATAAGCATAACCGGTTTTACATTGAAGGCTTCGTTTTTCCGGAATGGCCACCGGCGCCAATTCGTGTGTAACGACCGTTTGACCAGGTTTGGGGGTGTAGTTGAAGACATTCAATTGTGCCGGACTTAACGATGTTTTTCCTGTACCTACCGATTGGTAAGAGATCAGATAAGCGAAGGCCTTGGTTTTATCGGGCAGGGGAATAGCCATGGGAATGGGTTGTCCGGAATCATCCACATTGCCGGTTTTTACCTTATAGGAAATCTCAAAATATTTCATGTCGCCATCATTACCGGCTGGTTTCACAGTCAGCAATTCCAGACTAATGCCCTGAGCAAAAGTCAAATGGGAGACAAAGAGGAAAAACAGGAAAGAAGTAAGTGTTTGCATAGGATTTTGAATTCGGGTGCAATTTAAATGACTTTATCTATTTGGTTTGGGCTTTGTTGCATGAATCCCCGAGGATAGGGTAATTTTTAGGAAGAAAAGTGAGCCAGCAAGCGTATTTTTGAGTTACGAAGCTTAAAAAACGACTTCCTGGCCCATGACAAAGATAGATTCAAT
>JBIKUE010000202.1:0-6088 GCA_044347755.1 Saprospiraceae bacterium | reverse complement strand
GGGCCAGGTTCCATGTCTACTACGATCAGCTTTTCCACCATATCCGGGTGATCCAACGCCAGTTGCATAGCCACCTTCCCGCCCATGCTATGTCCGATCAGGGAGGCGCTGAACATCCATTTTTCTTCCATAAAAGCGCGCAGATCTTCCGCCATTTCCGGATAAGAATGGGTGGGTACATGCGGCGACCGACCGTGATTGCGCAAATCAGGCGTTACCACCAGATGGTTTTCTGCCAAAGACTTGGCTATGGTTTGCCAGTTGTCTGAAAAGCCGAACAAACCGTGCAGGATAATCACCGGATCGCCGGCGCCGAATTCGCGGGAGAAAAGTTGCATGATGGGGAAGTCATTTAGGGGTTATTGGTGACATTGGTGCAACGTGGGTTGTAAACACGTTTTCGAAACTTTTGAAGTCTTAGGATTACGCACAAAATAAAAAATTGATATTCATGGGCTTGGCTTTGGTTCATCAGCCCGGCATTGTTACTTTTCTTTTTGCTTGCCCAAAAAGAAAAGTAACCAAAAGAAAAAAGGTCCCGAGTACTCGGGAGCAAAGCCAACGACCTGCGGGGATTGCGCTGCTTTTTAACCGCGGACCGTCGTTTTTCTTTTACATAGTGCTGTACTGCCGGTTAAAAAGAAGGCGCTCCCTCCTTACGTCGGGAACATCCCCTTCGGTCGGGCTTGCCTCGCAGACGGCGGGGGCCAGAGCCGAAGGTTGGCAGGAAACTTGGCCCTTTACTATATGGGGAGCGACCTCAATAACCATCAAATGGCGCCTCCCCCCCACTACCCCATAAACGTCAATACAAAACTGCTGCCTTTGCCAAGCTCGCTGTGCACATCCACCAGCCCTTTGTGGGCCGTCATGATGGCCTTTACATAGCTGAGTCCCAGGCCAAAACCTTTTACATCGTGTACATTGCCGGTGTGTTCGCGATAAAATTTATCGAAAATGTGTTTCCGCACCTCCTTGCTGATGCCCATGCCCTTATCGGTCACGGTGATTTCAAGTCCCATAGGCACGTTGCGGGTGCTGATGGTGATATCCGGCTTTTCCGGACTGTATTTATTGGCATTGTCCAGCAGGTTGTGAATCACACTGGCAATGTGTGTGGAGTCGCCCTCAATCACCGGCTTGGTGGCTTGTAAATCCGTGCGCAGCACCCCTTCCCTGCGTTCCACCTGCAAACTGAAATTGGCCACCGCCTGCTCGATCATCTCGTGCATATTGATCTCGCCAAGTTTGAGCTCAAAATCTTTTTTATCAATCAGCGCCATCTGTAACACCCGTTCCACCTGACTGTTCATGCGCCTGTTTTCCTGGCGAATAATATCCACAAAGCGTTTGATCTTGTCCGGATTGTTCAAAATCATCGGGCTACTGATGCTGTCGGCAGCCAGAGAAATGGTAGCGATGGGTGTTTTGAATTCGTGGGTCATGTTGTTGATGAAATCCGTTTTCATCTCCGACAACTGTTTTTGGCGGTAAATAACCTGAATGGTGTACCAGAAACAGAACAACACAATGGCCGTGAAAACAATGGACAACGACAACATGCCTAATACCGAACCCAATACGATACGGGTGCGGCTGGGGAAGTAAAGGGACAGATCGCCGGGTGATTCAATATCCTGGGTAAACAAGGTTACTTTATACGGCGAATTAAACAGGGTGGGGGCGCCGCCGTGCGCCATTTGCGGTCCGCTGTCTTCTACCACAAAGTGGTCGTTCACAATCACATAACTGCCACGCGCCTTGGAGTACACCCCGTATTGGTATTCCGAACGGATACCCCGGCTTTCCAGTTCTTCCTGTATGGATTTGGCCAGCAGATCCAGCGGAATACGCTCCGCCAGCGGTTTGGAATCCACGAGCTGACTCACTTTCATGTATTCCCAAAGGGTCACGTTGTTCTCAAAACCAGGAGCGCCATCAGAGGGGTTTGGAAGTGTGTCAACATTTGCAGGAACGGCTACTTTACGACGCGCAAAACCGTTTTCCAGAAATTGGGCTGCCTGCCTGATTTTCCGGCTCGACTCGCCGCCCTGCTGCCGGGAAGCGTTCAGGGCTTCCAGTACCCGCACATTTTCAACGGATTGAAGTTTGCCGGCCACCCGGTTCAAGGCAACATATACGTTTTTGTCAAACTGCTCCTCATTCAGCCGGATGTTCCAGCCGATCCAGTAGATCTGCAAACAAATGATACCGGCCAACGCCAGCGTCATCAAGCCGATGATAAGTTTTATGCGACGTGCATTCATTGTAAGGCGCAAAGGTAACACAAAGGCGCGAAGGCACGAAGGCGCGAAGACACGAAGGCGCAAAGACACGAAGGCGCAAAGGCGCGAAGGCGCAAAGGCACTAGCAGCTTCGCTGCTGTTTTTTTGGGGGGGGAGTATAAAAATAAGGCAGCCTGCAAGGCTGTCTTCGCGCCTTTGTGTCTTCGCGCCTTTGTGCCTTCGTGTACCTCGCGCCTTACCTCCCCAGGTGCACCAATAACACACTCACATCCGCCGGGTTCACCCCTGAAATGCGGCTGGCCTGGCCGATGGTGCGCGGGCGGGCGAGGGCCAGTTTCTGCCGGGCTTCTATGCTGAGGCCGTTTACGCGGGCGTAATCAAAATCCGGCTGAAGCTGGAGGTCTTCCAGGCGGGCGTGGCGCGCCACCATTTCCTCTTCCTTTTTGATGTAGCCCTCGTACTTGATGTTGATCTCGGCCAGTTCCACAAACTCCTGATCGTAGGGATGCAGAAACCCCGCCAGCTCCGGCAAGGCCCCGGAAAGGCCGGCAATGTTCACCTGCGGACGCAGCAGGATGTTGTGCAACTTCGTTTTCTGATTGATAGGCGCCGACTCCACGCTTTGCAGGTAGGCATTGAGCTCCTCCGGCTGCACCGATGCCTGCCGGAAAAACGCGTCAATTTCATGCGCGGCCCGGTTCTTGGCGCGCACGCGCTCCATGCGCTCTTCTGCGCCCGCAAGTCCCAGCCGGTGGGCGATGGGCGTGAGGCGCAGATCCGCGTTGTCCTGACGAAGCAAAATGCGGTACTCCGCCCGACTGGTAAACATCCGGTACGGCTCCTCGGTGCCCTTGTTCACCAGGTCGTCTATCAGCACCCCGATGTAGGCCTCCGAGCGTTTCAGCACCAGCGGCTCCTGTTCTTTGGCGGCTAAAGCGGCGTTCAGGCCCGCCATGAGGCCCTGGCAGGCCGCTTCCTCGTAGCCCGTGGTGCCGTTGATTTGTCCGGCAAAAAACAGGTTTTTCACCAGGTGCGTCTCCAGCGTGGTTTGCAGCTGTGTGGGCGGGAAATAATCGTATTCAATGGCATAGCCCGGCCGGAACATCTTCACATTTTCCAGTCCCGGGATCAGTTTCAGCGCCTTGTACTGCACATCTTCCGGCAGCGACGACGAGAATCCGTTGATGTAGATCTCCACCGTATCCCGGCCTTCCGGCTCGATGAACAGCTGGTGCCGGTCTTTATCGCCGAAGCGGTCAATTTTATCCTCAATGCTGGGGCAATAGCGCGGTCCCAGGCCCTGGATGCGCCCGTTGAACATGGGCGATTTATCAAAACCTGTGCGCAGCATATCGTGCACCTGCTGGTTGGTGTAGGTGCTCCAGCAGCAGAGCTGGTTTTCCAGCGCAGGCGTATCCGTATAAGAAAACTTGCCGGGCGGGTTATCGCCGGGCTGCATCTCCATCTTGCTGTAATCCAGGCTGCGCCCGTCAATACGCGGCGGCGTGCCGGTTTTCATACGGCCGGCCTCAAAGCCCAGCGACACGAGTTGTTCCGTGATGCCGCGGGCGGCGCTTTCCCCGGCCCGGCCCCCGCCGAACTGTTTCTCGCCGATGTGTATCAGGCCGTTCAGGAAGGTGCCGTTGGTGAGCACCACCGACTCGCTTTCAATCTCCAGGCCCATGCTCGTGCGCACGCCGCGCACCCGACCGTCTTTCACGATCAGGCCGCCCACCATCTCCTGCCAGAAATCAATGTGGGGGTTACTTTCCAGCATCTGGCGCCATTTGGCGGCAAAAGCCATGCGGTCGTTCTGCGCCCTGGGGCTCCACATGGCAGGACCCTTGGAGCGGTTCAGCATACGGAACTGAATGGCGGTATGATCCGTCACGATCCCGGAATACCCGCAGAGCGCATCCACCTCCCGCACGATCTGGCCCTTGGCCACCCCGCCCATGGCAGGATTGCAGCTCATCTGGCCGATGGTTTGCATATTCATGGTAGCCAGCAGGACTTTGCAGCCCAGATTGGCCGCGGCCACGGCAGCCTCACACCCGGCATGGCCCGCGCCGACAACGATGACGTCGTATTTTGGAAACATTGTTTTTGTGGATATGGGGGGCAAAGGTAGGGGATTTTACTCCTTCACAAACCTCCCCACATACCGCTGCCCCGAAAGCGTTGTAGCCGTCAACCAATAAGCCCCTGCCGGCAGCCGGGAAATATCCAGATGCTGGCGGGCATGAATGGTTGGCATGAGCCATTCCCGGCCCTGGACATCTGTGATTGTGATCTGCACTGCGGGTTCATCCTGCGGTAGTGAAAAAGAAATGTAGTGTTGGGCAGGGTTAGGAAAGAGATCCAGGGCAAGCGGTGTGGGCGCCTGGGTGGACGTAGGGAAATTCTCCCCCACCTTAACAATCCAAAAATCTGATCCCCCTTTGAGTGGCCCGGCCACATCCCCATTATTAGACGATGTATATCCCGCAAATACACACTTGTTATCATGACTTAGGGTAACCGATGTAACCATATCTAATCCTCCTCCACCCAGGGCTCTTTCCCATTCAAGTTCACCAGCGCTTGAAAGTTTTGAAATCCACACATCACTACTGCCCTTGTTTAAGGACACATCCCCATCACTGGACCTGGCTATGGAGGCTAACCAAAAACCTCCATCTTCTTTTGCTGCGATAGCAAAAGTTCTGTCTTGCTTTGTTCCTCCAAGCAAATTTTGCCAAAGCAGATCTCCGTCATCGTTGATTTTAAATACCCAGCAATCCTCGTTCCCATGATTGCCAGAAAAAATGCCGGTATTTGACATAGCGAATCCTGCCAATACATATTCATCATTTTCCACTTTAACCATTTTATCCACCCTATCCCAATTTGGTCCACCAAAACATTTTTGCCACACTTTTTTACCTTCCCAATTTATTTTGAGCACCCAAGCGTCCAACACTCCATTACTCCCCACTACATCACCATTTGAGGAATGGGTATCCCCCGCCACCAGGCACCCGCCATCATCCGTAGCCACAATCGTCCAGGGCCTGTCTAAACTTGAACCTCCATAGGTTTTGGACCACAATACGGTGCCAGCAGTATCTATATGCAGTATCCAAAAATCTTCCTGTCCTTGGTTTACGCTCAGATCTCCATTAGATGAATAAGAATATCCTGAAATCAGGTATCCGCCATTTGAGCTAACAACCACCCCGGTAAGGTCATCGTATTTTGTACCTCCGTAACACATTTGCCAAAGCAAATTGCCAGCAGGGTCTATCTGAAACACCCATCCATCTTTGTCGCCGTGGTTGCCAGCGACGTCTATATCGTTTGAGTAGGTGCCACCAACTACCAAAAAACCTCCTCCTGAAATTTCCATGATGGCATACGGTGTATCATGATCCGATCCGCCATAGTTTTTCATCCACTCAACATTGCCCAGGCTATCCTGTTTTATCAAAATGATATCTACGCCTCCATAATTTCCAGGTATATCACCGTTGGACGACAAGGATAACCCTGCAGAAATGAATCCTTTATCTCTGGTGGCCTGAATGGAGTACATTTCTTCATATTTGTCGCCGCCCAGCGTTTTTTGCCAGATGATCTGGCAGTCAGCGGTATTTATTATCAACATTAGCAGAATAATAGAGAACTTAAAACGAGATGGAAAAAAGTTCATACGATTGAAGAGTGATGAAAGTTAAATTTTGGGTGGTGTCATTTTGCGAGTGAAATATTGTAGTTGTAAACGAAGAGATGTAGGTATAACTCGTGCATTTCGTCACTTTTTGAAAAGGATAGTGTTTTTCTTACGAACCGACAAACGCGCT
>JBIKUE010000085.1:0-21282 GCA_044347755.1 Saprospiraceae bacterium | reverse complement strand
TCACTTTTATAACCTACTCGGATGAAACAAATATTCCTCCTTTCTCTTCTTTTTGCTGGCATTACGCTGCAAGCGCAAAAACCTGAGCTCGTGTTACCGGCCCTCCATTCATCAGAAATCGTGGATGTCTGCTTTTCTTCCGATAATCGCTTTATGGCCACCTGTGCCAGTGATGCTAAGGAGATAAAACTTTGGGAGCAAAAAACCGGGAGACTGATCCGAACGGTTCAAACGTCATTGCCCATCGGGCAGATTGCTTTATCGAATAACGGTAGCAGGCTGGTGTGCGCCTCATCGAAATACTCGGAAGAACCTAATACGGAAGTACAGTTGTGGGACATGGTATCCGGCCATAAACTTAGAACTTTGAAAGCGCTAGGCAATCTCACCCCCATAGAGCATGTAGCGATTTCTGCAGACGGGAATAAGGCTATCGCCATCATTGACCATGAAATCACACTCTGGGATTTGCGTACCGGTAGTGAAGAGTGGAGGATAGAAGGCTCTGGAAAGGGCCATTTTTCTTCCAATGGCAATCATTTCTTGTTGGAGGAATCCAGTTCGCTTTCCTGGGTAGACTGCAAAAACGGTAAAAAAACCGAGATTACCAAAGAGCCCCATCTTGTATGTGCCGCTCAGGACAATAAGGTCGTTATAATTACCCGTTCGAAGAGATTAAAACACTGGGATGCGCACAACAATACATTTTCAACAGATATTTCCTTTGACTGGGGATTGGATTATCAAGATGAGCGGCCATACAACAACATCTGTTTTTCTGCTGATGGAACCAGGTTGGGCGTCTATAACGATGACTATGTTGATGGGTCCAGTTACATATCACAATTCAGGGTTTTCGATACTAATACAGGACAACTTCTAACAAAACAAGGTGAATTGGAATTGGATGGCAGGATATTTATAGCCCCCGATTTTAATTATTTATTCTGGCTCCCAATGCCTCATCTCTGGTCACAAGCCTTGTTTTCTCCCATGATGGCTATCGATGCTTCTACAGGAAAACAATCCCACGAATTCGGATTGGACCAGCTGGTATCGACTGCAAATGCGAATGCTAATGCCAATACAGGATTGCTTGAATTCCGGGTTTTTAATGAAGGAACCATGATCCTCATCAATCGGAGTGAACTTTCCGAACACAGTACGCTGTTTCTTCCGGTGGAGGGAAAAATAATCTGCAGTGATGACCCCAATAAATTCGCGGGCTATTCTATCGACCAAAAGATAACCGAAGACAAGCGCTGGCGCCTGGAATGCAAGGATGGACTTTCCTACCAATTAATCGATTCCGCGACGGGGAAGGTATTAGCAACCCTTTTGCTTGCAGACGATACACGCCATGAGTTCGGCACAATTTGGGCGGTAACTACCCCCTCGGGCCTTTTCGACGCATCTCCCGAAATGATGGAAAACCTGCACTATGTAGTGGGAATGGAGGTCATCGAGCTCAGTCAGCTGAAAGAACGATATTATGAACCTGGACTTCTTCTAAAATTGCTGGGTATTTCCACCGGAGAACTCCGCAATGTGGAAGCTTTCAATGACGTGCCGCTTTACCCGGAAATCAGCGCCACCATCGAAAACAATCAATTGAAAATAAACCTCCTCAAGCGCAACGGAGGACTTGGCAAACTCAGCTTTTTCATCAACAACAAGGAGGTGTATGAAGATATAAATGCGGAGCGCAAGGCAAGCCTGAGCATCGACCTGAATGCATTATCCAAATATTACCGCACGGACACGCTGAACACCCTCAGCCTACTGGCCTATAACAACGAAGGTTGGTTGAAGAGCCAGGCATTCCAAGTCCCCTATGCCTATTCCGCCAGTAAAGGAAGCAGTCAGGGGGGCAGCACCCCCATGCTAGGCAATGCCAAGCCGCGTCTTTTCGCGATTATTGTAGGCACCGCTGACTACAGCGGAGAAAAACTGGACCTGAAATATGCCGATCAGGATGCTACGTCCATGGCTTCAGCACTGAATGCTGCCGGTCGCGAATTGTTCGGCAGCGACGTGCAGCTCAAATTGTTGTCCACCAAAAGCAATATATCGGCCGAGCTTGCAGGTAGTGTCCCGAGCGAGATTTCCGCCAAATCCAATATCAAGGCCGCTTTTGACGCCTTTGCGCAGCAGGCCCAGCCTACAGATGTGCTGGTGCTGTATTTTTCCGGCCACGGCATCACCTACGGCGAAGCAGAAAAAGCACAGTTCTACTACCTCACCAAAGACATTGGTACAGATGATCTGAGCGACCCGGAAGTGCGCAACAAATTCACCATTTCTTCCAATGAGCTGACTGATTGGATCAAAAACATTGCTGCTCAAAAGCAGGTGCTAATTCTGGATGCCTGCAATTCCGGCAAGATCGTGGAAACCCTATCTGCGATTGGCCAAAAAGACCTGAACCCCTCGCAGGTGCGCGCGCTCGACCGGATGAAAGACCGCACAGGCATGTTCATCCTCACGGGCAGCGCGGCAAACATGGTCAGTTATGAAGCAAGCCAATATGGCCAGGGTCTGTTGACGTACAGCCTATTGCAGGGCATGAGCGGCTTGGCTTTGGCCGATGAAAAACGTGTGGATGTGATGACGCTCTTCCAGTATTCCCGCGACAAGGTGCCGGAACTGGCCAGGAGCATCAACGGCGTACAAATCCCGACTCTGGCTTTCCCATTAGGAGGAGGAAGTTTTGACATCGGCATCGTGAACGACAAGGTCAAAATACCGCTGTCGCAGGCCAAACCGGTGTTCATACGGAACAACTTTCAGGATGATGATGCTTTTGAGGATGTATTGGGCCTGACCGATGCGCTGGAGCAGTATTTCCGGCAGCAAATTTCCAAAGGAGCGCAAAGCAAACTCATTTATGTGGACGTAAAAGAGTACGAAAATGCTTATTCCATGAAAGGCCGCTATAGCATCAAAGACAGCGATGTGGAGGTACGGTTCAAACTGTTCAAGGGCAAAACCGCACAGGGTGAAGAAATTAAAGTGACCGGCAAAAAAGAAGATGTGCCGGGTTTAGTGAGGGAGATATTGAAGGTAGTGATGCCGAAGGCGAAGTAAAATAAACCTTGATTCTAAAATGCGGACAGACCTTATGAGCAAAACAATCTTCCTTTTACTGTTACCATGCTTTTTGCAGGCGCAAAAGCCGAAGTTAGTGGTGCCAATTGGGCATTTAGGTCGGGTTATTTCATATGACCTCTCTCCTGATGGGAAACACGGTGTTATGTCAGTGGACATCTCCCGTGACGGGAATGCCACATTAACTGACAGTGCTTATAGACATAGACCGCCTGAATTTAGGAGCGGGATTATTTCATCGGCCATCCTCCCTGATGGGAAATTCAAGTTAACAGGAGGTAAAGATAAAACAGCTAAACTCTGGGACTCATCGGGCCGGTTGTTGCAGATTTTTGTTGGACATACAGCTCAAGTCAATGCCGTCGCTTTTTCGCCCGACGGAAAGCTGATTTTGACAGGTAGCAGCGATAAAACAGCAAAATTGTGGGATCTCTCCGGCAATAGATTGCAAACTTTCATAGGCCATCAACACTATATATCTTATGTTGGTTTTTCAATAGATGGAAAAAAAATATTAACGGAAGGGAAGGATGGAACAGCCAAACTCTGGGATTTATCTGGCCGAATGTTACAGGAATTCAAGAAGTACAGGATGCCAACACCTAAGATACCCTGGTATATGGGGAAGCGAAAGTCGCATAGGAAAATCAGGCATCTTTTTTTCTTGGCTGATGATAACAAAAATGTATTGGTTCGTACGGATGATGATACGCGTATACTCGCTGATTCCTCCTGGGGCGTAGCGTATTACAAGAACTATTCAATGCACTATCTCAGGGGGCAATATGACAGTTTAGTTCCACGGGTTCCATCATCTCAAAGATTGGATTTATTCAACGGCAATTCATACCGCTCTCGACGAGATGAAGGTGATGATAATTTTTACCTTGGGAGACATGTCTCAATAATCACTTCAGTTGGATTTACAACAGATAAAAAATTCGTTGTGTTGGGATGTGGATGTGTTGAGCATACGGAGCGGGCATTGGATGTGTTAGGCAGGAAGGTGCAAATCATCGATAGCACCTCTACAGAGTGGAAAACCGCGCTGACAAGCAGCGGAGATAGCTCAGAAAAAGGATGGGTCTTTTCTGGCAGAATGTCACGATCCTTCAAGCACGCAAAGATTTTTGCCTTCTCGCCCGATCACAAAAACCTACTTACGATCAGCAAAAATAATACAGCAACATTGTGGGACTCATCGGGCAAGATGTTATTTCAACGTATCCCAAATAACAAAGAGACAACTTCTGTTGTGTTTTCTCCAGATGGGAAAACCATTTTGATAGGAGGTTGGGATTTCCCTCCGCTTCAGAAGGCAAAAGTGAGATTTATGTCAGACAGGGATAATTCGCAAGAACTTTGGGACTTGTCTGGCAAGGTGGTACAATCTTTTAAAGGTCTGGGTTTGGAGAATAAGGCTGCCTTTTCACCAGCATGTCCCAACGACCCAGACGGAGGCGGGACAATACTGACAACCAACGATGAAATGACGAGCAGTCTCTGGGACACTAAATCCGGGAAATTACTCGCTACATTGTTCATGCTCGACTCCACCGACTGGGTAGTCACCACCCCATCCGGGCTTTTCGACGCATCTGATCATGCAAAAAAACTTATTTATTACACGGCGAGCTACGAGGCAGAAATGATCGTCATTACGCTGGATCAACTTCAAAAACGCTATTGGCAGCCCGGGCTTTTGGGCTCGATTCTGGGGCTCACGCCCTACCCGGTACGCAATGTCGGTGGTTTCGATGCCCTGCGCTTGTTCCCTTCCATAGAAGACAGCACCCGGATTGAGTCTGACCGCTTGTTTATCAAGCTTCGGGAACGCAATGGTGGACAAGGAAAACTACAACTGATCATCAACGGAGTTGTACGGGACAATAATCTTAACCCGGATCGCAAGAAGGACCTCATTGTTGACTTGAATCGTTTTTCCCCGTTTTTTCGCACGGATACGCTCAACTCCCTGGAGTTGGAGGTATATGAATCCGAAAATAAACTGAAAAGTGAACCTTACAAACTGTATTACCAAGCTTCCGTAAAAAAACGCGGGGAGGGTGTGGAAGAAAAACCTTTGGCAAACGATTGCCGCCAACCTCGTCATTTATACCTGATCGTGGTAGGAACGTCCCTGTATCCTCAAGGCGTGGATTCGCTTCCTTCGGCGAATGAAGACGCCCTTAAAATGGCCCAGGTACTCCAGGAGGCGGGCAAGCAACTGTACGACGAACGGGTGCACCTCCAACTGTTGGCCACCAGGGGTGGGGAATCTCCCAGCAAAGCCAATATTGCTGCGGCATTCGAAGCCATAAAGACAGCCAGCGTATGCGATGTACTGGTGGTCTTTTTCGCCGGCCACGGCTCTAATTGGGGCAAAGACGGCGATAAATCCAATTTTTACTACCTTACTCAGGATATGACTTTCGGAAATCTGAACGACGAAGGCATCCGAAAAGCTTATACCATTTCAGACGAGGAAATAACCAGGTGGATGGGAGAAATACCGGCTGAAAACAAACTGCTGATCCTGGATGCCTGCAATTCCGGGCAGGCAGCCATCAATATGGGCGGGATTATTGCGCGGGACATGGATCCGGACAAAATAATTGCCTTTAATGAAATGAGTGGTAACTCCGGCAGTTATGTCATATCCGGCAGTTCGGAAAGCGGCGCCAGTTTTGAGTCGGAGGTGTTTGGGCATGGATTACTGACCTACAGTTTGTTGGAAGGCATCAATGGTACGGCGCTGGATGGCAGCAAGGTGGATGTGATGCCACTTCTGCTTAAATCCTGCAAAAGGGTAGGAGAGCTGGCGCAGAGCCTGGGCAAAGAACAAACCCCCATCATTGCAAAGCCGCGCGGCAATGCCAGTTTTTACGTAGGAAGGAATGACGGCAGCATTCGAATCGAATTGCTGCAAGCCAAGCCTATGGTGATCCGGAGTGTCTTTTTTGATCGAAATTCATTTACAGACGACCTTGGCTTAACGGATCAGTTGAATACCCTTTTCCGGAGCAAGGTCATTAAAGGCAAACAGGCGCCCTGGTTTTACTCAGATATTCCGGCGCATCCGCAGGGATTTTCGGTCCGCGGAACCTACATCGTTGACATAGACAACAAGGTGAGCGTTCGTGGCAGTTTAATCAAAGGAGAGAAACCAGCAGGAGCGCCATTTGAAGTGCGTGGAGATGCGAACGCCAAAGAATTGGCGGACCTGATTTTTAAGGCGGTGAGGGCCGGGATAAAGTTGAATCGATGAGTAAGGCGCCGTTTCCAGCATAAATCCAACTTTAGCGACCATGAAATACTCATTTTTGCTTACATTTTTCCTCCTGACTTTATTTTTAAGGGCCCAAAAGCCCGAGCTCGTCCTTCCGGCAATCCATGCTACACCCATCACGGCTATCTGCTATTCTGCCGACAGCCGCTTCATGGCCACCTGTGCGGGAAGCGAGATCAAACTCTGGGAACAAAAGACAGGCAGGCTAATCCGGACCATCCAAACGCCCTTGCCCAACGCAGCCATTGCCCTGTCGAATGACGGCAGTAAACTGGTGTGTGGCACTTTTTGTGGGGCAACGCTATACAATCAGGATGAGGGCATGAAACCTGACATCAACACTGAAATCCAGCTTTGGGACATGGTTTCGGGCAAAAAGCTGCGAACCTTGAAGGCTTTGGGCAAACCTGTATGTATCGAGCAAGTGAAAATCGCTGGGGATGGAAATTCGGCACTTGCTATGTACGATCAAAAAATCACGCTTTGGGACACGCGTTCCGGCGCGGAAAAGTGGACGATTGAAGGCTATGGGAATAGTGATTTTTCTTCCGATGGCACCCACCTGATACTGAATCAAAATGGCACGCTCTCCTGGGTGGATTGCAATAGTGGCTCGAAAACCGTAATCATGAAAGACTCCTGCGCACTTTTTGCCAGTCAGGGGGAAGCTGTAGTGTTGATTACCCAAAAAGGGATGGTATTGAAACGCTGGGACCCACAAAGCAAATCGATGTCAGACGGTGTGGCAGTTGATTTAAAAGACACCGATTTCGGCTCCTATCCAAGCCGGAATATTCGTTTTTCGCAAGACGGGACGCAGTTAGGGGAATTGAATACCGTAGATGTGAATGTTGGAGAAACAACCAAAATGCATTGGCAATTTAATAGTTATGACACCAACACAGGCAAACTTTTAACCAAACGCGACGACATGGAGCACGACGGCGGATGGGGATTTATAGCGCCAGATTTTCAGTATTTCTTCACCAGCCCGCTGGTGGATGTTGCCGATGTCCGCGCGGGCATGAGTGCTTATTCACTTTCGACTGGCCTGTTTTCCCATTATTTTGGCTTAAAAGTATTAGAAATCACCACAAATGCCAATATGTTCCCTCCACCTGATTTCAGGGTGTACAACCAGGGGCGGATGATTCTCATCAAACGAGATACAGGTATGAGGCAAATGCCCAACCTGCTTTTCCTTGCGGAACGTAACGAAGCAATTTGTGGGATAGAATCAGGCACCGAAAGCATATACGCTGAAAACGAAACCCTCGTGGAAGACAAACGGTGGCGCGTGGAGTGTAAAGACAATATTTCCTACCAAATCAGTGATGCCAAGAGTGGCAAATTGGTTGCTACCCTGCTCGTGGCAGATGTAGAGGTAGGCTATGTTCAAGGTGATTTTACCCCGATACCCACCGTCAGCCGCATCTGGGCCGTCACTACGCCTTCCGGACTTTTTGATGCCTCACCGGAGATGATGGAGAACCTTCATTATGTGTTTGGAATGGAGGTCGTCGAACTCGGCCAGTTAAAAGAACGCTACTACGAACCCGGGCTTTTGGGGAAATTGATGGGCTTTTCCAGTAGTGAACTGCGTAATGTGGCGGCCTTGGAGAACGTAGCGTTTTACCCTGAAGTCAAGGCCAATATCGAAAAAAATCAATTAAAAATCAGCCTTACAGAGCGTAGTGGCGGCCTGGGTAATCTCGCCCTTTTCGTCAATGGCAAACAAATGAACCCCGATATCAACCCTAATCGGCAAACAAACCTGACGGTGAATTTGGATGAGTTTACCACATTGTACCGCTCCGACACCACCAACACCATCGGCCTGGTGGCTTACAATTCGGGCAACTGGCTCAGAAGCCCGGCCTACGAGTTGGCCTATAAACCTGTTGGTTCAAGAGGTGAAAATACGGTCGGCCCAAAACCCACCGAGTGCGGCTCCCTCAAACCAAGCCTCTACCTGCTCATGATTGGTACCTCGAAATACAACGATGCGAGTAAAAACCTCAGTTATCCAGACCTCGACGCTTCCGAAATGGCCAAAGCCCTGAGCAGCACAGGAAAGGTGTTGTTTGGCGATAAAGTACAGCTCAGGCTGCTCTCCACCGCCGGGGATGGGGTGGAAGTGTCTAACAAGGCTAACATCGAAAAGACGTTTAAAGAATTTGCCCAAAAAGCTACCCCCTGCGATGTGCTGGTGGTTTATTTCTCCGGCCATGGCTCCACCTGGGGCAAAGACGGCGATAAAACCAATTTCTACTACCTCACCAAAGACATCACCAGCGCCAAATTGGCCGATGAAGCCGTTCGCTCAGCATACGCCGTTTCAGACGAAGACCTGACCAAATGGCTGGCCGCCATCCCGGCCCAAAAACAGGTACTCATCCTTGATGCCTGCAATTCCGGCAAGGCTGCCGAAACCTTGAGCGGCATCGGTCAGCGCGATCTGAATTCCTCTCAGGTGATCGCTTTTGAACTCTTGAAAGACCGCACGGGGACTTTCATCCTCACGGGCAGCACGGCAGATATGGTGAGTTTTGAGGCCAGTCAATATGGCCAGGGTTTGCTCACTTACAGTCTGTTGCAGGGTATCAGCGGTACGGCATTGAAAGACGGGAAATATGTGGACATCATGACTTTGTTCCAAAATTCCCGCGATGTGGTGCCCAAACTGGCCGCCAGCATCAAGCAGGTACAAACCCCGGTGATCGCCGCACCTAAAAGCGCATCGAGCTTCCCCATCGGGATAAAGGACGCTAGTGTGAAGATCGAATTGGCACAGCCCAAGCCGGTGATGATCAGGTCTAATTTCCAGGATAGGGTCAAGTTTAAGGATGGATTAGGGCTCACAAAAGCTTTGAACGATTATTTCCAAACCCAAAATGCAAAAGGCGCGCAGGCAAAATTTGTGTTCTATGATATCCAGGAATATCCGGATGGATTTTCCATCAATGGAAATTACAGCATTTCCGGAGAAACGGTCACAGTGAATGGCGGCCTGTTCAAAGGAGAAAATGCGATTGGGGAGCCATTCCAAATCACAGGCTCCAACGATCCGGCGGAATTGGTAAAGTTGATTCTGGAAAAGGTCAGGCCAGACATCAAATGAACAACGTAGAAATACGGGGTATAAATTATCCGTATTAATACGCTATAACCAGTGTCCTTTTCCGGCACACCTTTGTAATGTTCTCCAACTGGTTGTGACGCTAAGCGTATGTTACTTTTTCAAAAGTTCTTTCAGCATGTCTAAACTCGCAGCACTCGACCAGTTTCGGAAGCCTTCTTCCTCTTTCACCACCTGGCCGCTGGCATCAATGAGCAGGGTAGTGGGCAGTGCCACGACAAACACATTCACATAACTGCCTTCGAGATGTCCGAATTGAAAACTGAACTTGTTTTTTTTAAGATAGGATTGAATAGTAGCCACCGGTTCGTTGCTTACCGCCAGGAAAACAATCTCATCCTTGAATTGCTGGGAAGCTTTTTCAATAGACTGCATTTCACCCACGCATGGGCCGCACCAGGTAGCCCAAAAATTGAGAAAAACCGGTTTTCCAGCAAAGTCTGACAATTTAACTGGCTTACCGTCCAGGTCTGTCATGTTTAATCTGGCAATCCGATCATTCGGATCGGCGGGCTTTTCAGGAGCCTTCACTGTTTCTTTAGGACCACTGCATTGCCAGGAAATCAGGGACAGCAGGAAAACAAATTGAATGAATTTTGGAAAAAACATATTACAGAGTTAGCACAATCAGTGTAGTTTTACGCGACTTTTGTTAGAGCCGGGCTAAAAATGGATTTTAGTATTGTTTGGCCCCGCCAAAAGTAGCAGTTTTTTTAAATCACTCATGAACTATGCGTAATTCCGCACTCCTACTTCTGATTGCATTCTTGTCGTTCCAGCAATTGTTTGCGCAAAACTATCCGGAAAACCCGGAACCCGGCGCATGCTACATCCGTTGCCCGATTGAAGAAATTACTGAAATTGAAAAGGTAGTAACCACTCCGTCTTACTTTAATTATAAAGTGGTACCGGCTGTGTATAAAACGGTGGAAGAGCAAGTTTTGGTAAAGGAGGCCTCCAAACGGTATGAATATGTACCTGCCGTTTACAAGGAAGTTATTGATACCATTCTTGTAGAGGAACCGATCAGTAAAATTACGGTGATTCCGGTTAAAACGATAGACACCTTTGATGTCATTGAAATCCAGCCGGCTTTCTCCAGATTTGAATCGCGCCCGGCGCTTGCAGGATGTAAATCCCTTATCCCTGGTGATTGTGATGTCATTTGTTATGTGGTGTATGACGCTATCAAGAAGGAGATTCCAGTGCGGAAAATCGTGGCGAAACCTACCATTACCCGGGAAAAACAACAACCTCGGTACAAAACATACAAACGCAGAGAAATAGTTACACCTGCTACTACCCGTGAAATAGAAATTCCGGCAGAATATGTGACGGTCCAAAAACGGGTTCTTGCCAAAGATGAGACGGTTGATTCCGTTGAAGTGGGTGCTGTAGTGCGTGAAGAGGTGATTCAGGTGCGCGATGTGCGCAATAGTGGCTCAAGCGATGGATATGAATGGCGTAAGATTGATTGCAAATTGCTGGATTACAATGTGTTGCCTATCTATTATGGTTTCAACAGCGATGTTTTGGATTCCAAAGCAAAAGCAGTGATCGATAAAGAATTACTTGCCCTTATGATCAATAAACCCGAAATTCGGGTGGAGATCAATTCTCATACAGACTCCCGCTCTTCTGACGATTTTAATCTGGATTTGTCTGAACGCCGCGCTAAAGCTGTGGTAGATTACCTAGCATCCAGAGGTATCAAACGCTCCCGCATGGAATTCCATGGCTATGGTGAAACCCAGCTGGTTAATCACTGCGGTAATGGCGTAGAGTGTACGGAAGAACAGCACGCAAAAAACAGACGCACTGAGTTCCGGGTATTGCCCAGGTAAATCCAGTTTTTACTGATCACTTCACCCCGTAAGCACTTAGGCTTCCGGATGGCGGAGCTATGTCTTGAACCTAAATGAAATGATTATGAGAAACCTTGGTTTTTTGGTGCTTTGCCTCTTCAGCCTACATCCCTTGTCAGCCCAGGATCAGAAAGCCTCGCTTGTCATTCCTATTGGTCATACCGGAGGGGTTTCCTCCATTGATCTTTCCCCGGATGGTAAGTACTGGATCACAGGGAGCCTGGATCAAACCGTCAAGATTTGGGACTGGAACGAAATGGAAATCAGAACCCTGATAGGTCATCAGAAAAATGTTTTATCTGTAGCCTTTTCCCCTAAAACGCAATCTGATCCGGAAGGAGGCCAGTACATTTTAAGTGGCAGCTCAGACCGGAGTGCCATTCTGTGGGATCGTAATGGCAACCAAATAGCCAAATATTTTGAAGAAAAGCAGGACGTCATATCGGTAGCCTTTTCTCCAAACGGGGAAGAATTACTCGTTGCATTTCGAAACGGCCTGATTTTGATACTCGACTATCAATGTAAAGAAAGAAGACGATTCCAACTGCCTGGTAGTGATTTGCTTGCAGCGATTTATTCTCCTGATGGCAAGTTAATAGCAGCAACCGGAAGTCAAAAAACAGTCGTCATTTGGAAAAGTACAGGAGGAACGCCATTACATACGTTGGCGGGCCATTCTCAGACCGTGAATAGCCTGTGCTTTAACGCTGATGGGAGGTTTATCGCATCCGGAAGTAGTGATGGAACGGCCATACTGTGGAAAACAACAGGAGGTAAAGAGAGAACCTTTACGCATGGCAATGAAGTATTATCAGTAGCGCTCTCCCCGGATGCCCAAATGTTGTTAACCGGTGGCATGGATGGTACTATGATAAAATGGGCAGTAAATAGTGAAGACTCTGAAAAATTTCGGTGTAGTAAACGTGAACTGAGTACCCTTCGATTCACCCCGGATGGCCGGTTTATTGTTTGTGCCAGCAGAACCGAACCTAAAACGCAAATAAGACAGTTGAATGGAAAAATATTCAAGGTTTTGCAAGGGTACACCAGTGCCGTGAAGGCCCTGGCATTGTCGCCAGATGGCAAATCGCTTTTAATTGCTCATGCCGACTCGACAGCTAAAATCTGGAATATGTCCACTATGGCTATCCGTAATCTCGATTACCCGGATCAGCTGGAAACGGTTGCATTTTCCCCTCCAACAGCCACAGATTCTATTGGTGGAAAGTTTATTCTTACAGGGTGTGAAGACAGGATGTGCCGATTACAAAATATCGAAAACAGCACATTGATATCAAAAATACCGCGTGCCAACCAGGCGATTTTTTCAGAAGACGGCCAGTACATTCTGACGGGCAATTCAGATGGCGCCGCTCAGTGTTGGAAGGTGGATCCAGGGGAGTTGAATCCGCTCAGCCATTCCGAACGAATGGTTACGGCTTTAGCCTTTTCATTGGCTCCCGGCTCGAAGGCTTTCGCTATTGGAAGTAGGGATGGTAAAGTGGTTTTATGGGATTCCCTGGGCGCCAATCCTTACTCTATTCCGCTTTCCAATGGCGCTTTTAGTATAAGTTCCCTTGCCTTTTCTAGCGATGGTAAATATCTGGTTTCCGGGCTAAAGGGTGGATCCACGAAACTAGTAGATCTTTTCACCCGCCAGGTCGTTAGCTCGAGCCAATCTCAAGGGTTGAGTGATATAAGTGCCATTTCGTTTTTTCCTGATAAGCCTGGCAGCAAATCCAAAACTCACACCATTCTTCGGGCTGCAGGGAAGGATATTGAAATTTGGAATACCAAAACTAAGGCAGTAAGTCAGTTTAAAGGGCACATTTCAGACGTGACATCCATTGCATTTTCATCAGATGGCACCATGATATTTTCGGGTAGTCAGGATGGAACAGTCAAGATCTGGGATGCAACTACTACCAAAGAGTTGGCTACTCTGGTATCCATTGGCGCTACCGATTGGGCAGTTACCGCTCCAAGCGGATTATATGACGCCTCCAATGACGCGATGAAAAAAATGCACTATTCCGTAGGGATGGATGTGGTTATTCTTCGCCAGTTGAAAGAACGTTATTGGGAACCCGGGTTACTTGCCAAGATTGTTGGTCTCAGCCCGGATTCACTTAGAAGTATCCTAAAACTTGATTCTGTGGCCCTGTTTCCAGATGCAAACCTGAGAATTCAGGACAATAAACTTGAGATTTCTCTCACAGAACGCTCGGGTGGCAATGGTAAACTGAGTCTGATGATCAACGGGAAAAGGGTATCATCTGATATTAATCCGGTTGATCCTTCCACCGGCAAACGGGCATTGAAAATTCAGCCCATTGATCTGAACAAATATAGCAAGTATATGCGTTCAGATACGACCAATATCATTTCTGTGATTACCTATAACCGGGAAAACACTCTGAGAAGTCAGCCATTTGAGTTGCCCTATCAGATGATTCGTTCCAGAGGGGAACAACAAGACCCAGGTACACCTTTATCCTCCGCCGGGACAGATTGTAAATCTTCCAAGCAACACATTTATTTATTGGTAATCGGCACCTCCAGATATCAGGATACCACCCAAAATTTGGTCTATCCGGATCAGGATGCGGAGGCGATAGCCGAAGCGCTTACGGCTACAGGTGTCGCTATGCTGGGGGAATCAAATGTGCATACTCGGTTATTTACCACGAAAAAAACAGGAAAGGAATTTGCCAATAAGGCGAATATAGAAGAGGGTTTTGCAGAAGTGGCGAAATTGGCCACTCCATGCGATTTATTGATTGTATACTTTTCCGGCCACGGATCTACCTGGGGACCAGAGGGTAAGAGGTCAAGCTTTTTTTACCTGACTACCGGTATCTCTTCTGCCAAACTGAGAGATGAAGCCATTCGAAAGGCTCATGCCATCTCTGATGAGGAGCTGGAAAGATGGCTGACGAACATACCGGCGCAAAAGCAGGTGATGATTCTGGATGCTTGTAATTCAGGTAAGGCTGCTGAAAATTTTAAAGGGATCAAAAAACGCGACCTGAACGCCACTCAAGCGATTGCTATGGGTCTGCTCAATGACCGGACGGGAGCATTCATTCTTACCGGCAGCATGGCCGATCAATTGAGTTGGGAGGCCAGTAAATATGGACAGGGATTGCTTACCTACAGCTTGCTCCGGGGAATCAGCGGCCCTGGCCTGGTGGATGGTAAACTGGTGGATGTGATCCGGTTGTTCAATTTTGCGGTTGAAGAAGTGCCCAGGCTCGCTCAAACCATAGGACAAACACAAACACCTGTGCCTAAATATGATGGCCAAACCTTTCCGATTGGTATTTTAGGGCCTAATGTAAAAATCAAGATTCCGGATGCCAAACCGGTATTCATTCAAAGTCAATTTCAACTTCGTGGATTTTTCCTTGATACCCTTGGATTAGCCCAGTCATTGAACGATAAACTTTATGAAGAGCGACTGAAAGGGAAAAATGCCCGTTTGGTATACTACCACACCTCTGAAGTACTTCCAGACAGCTACAGGGTAGTAGGTGATTACACCATCAATGGTAATTCAGTTACGGTAAACGGCAGGTTGTTCAAAGGAAAAAGCACCCCTATTGGCACTCCATTTGAGTTGACCGGTAATAAAGATAACAAGGCACTTGTGTCAGGTATTTTGAAAGCAGTATTTGAGCGAATACCTAACAACCTATAGGCTAAGAGTAAAAACACTCAAAAGCGCATAAAAACCATTTAACACATGATGAAAGTTATTTTGACAACACTGATTGGTTATGTACTATGCTCCAGCCTCCTGGCGCAACAACGCAGCTGGGGTGAATTCCCCATGGTGCCATCCAAATCATTTGCGGCCAAGGCCTCCAGTGTCAACAAAGTTAAAGATACCCCGGAATATGCCAAGGCACTTAAGGTATACGAAAAACTATGTCAAGCCAGAGGTGATTTTCGTTATCCCGTGCCAGAGTTTTACATGACCAGAGAGCGAACCATAGCAAAAATTGATTACGGAACTAATCCCACCATCTATTTGAGCGATACGGCTTTTGCTGTTTGTGAAACGTTTGGCGACCAGTCTGAAGCAGCAATTGCTTTTCTTCTTGGTCACGAGTTGACCCACTATTACGAAAAACATGCCTGGAGAAGCAGTTTTTCCTATGATCATGATACGCTTAAGACTTCAAGACGATTGGATGTGTTGTTTCAGGATATGTTAAAGGCATCTGCCGGGAATGCCAAACTCCGTGCTAATTTAATGCGTTTTGATACTTTGTTACATCAGTTTGAAGATCTGGCCATGGAAGCCCAATCAGATTATTTAGGCGGTTTTTTGGCTTACTCAGCCGGATATGGACGTTTCTCGCAAAGCGATGAACTGATACGGAGATTATACAAGGCCTTTTCTATTCCAGATGAGTTAGAAGGGTATGTAACCCGAAGTGAACGGGAAGACATGAGCCGTCAGTCAACGCAAAAACTTCAGGAGTTTATTGAGGTGTTTGACATGGCTAATTGGCTCACTATTACAGGGCTTTATGAGGAAGCATACCGATATTATCGGCTTATCCTTTCAGAATATCAGAGTCGTGAGATATACAACAACGTAGGAGCAACCGCCATGTTTCAGGCATTGAAACTCTTTTCCGCACAGGAACTCTCGTTCAGATATCCGGTACAACTGGATCTGGAAATGGCCAGCAGCAGGGGAGAGGATGAAATAACCCGAAGAAACAAATTGCTGAGGCAGGCTATCCTTCATTTTGATGCAGCTATTAGCCTGGATGGTGATTATGCACCGGCCTATCTGAACAAGGCCTGCGCATTGGCTCTGCTCAATGAGCCGGTTCGGGCAACGTATTATGCTGACGTAGAAGCCAGAAGAACGGCTATTGGTAAATATGCGACGAATATTCCGTATATTGAAGTATTACTCGGAATCATTTCAGCCCAATCAAAAACAGCTGCCGGCGATCAGGCGGCAAAAGCCAAATTTGAATTGGCCATGAAAACGGATAAAACCGGTATTGCTGCACATAACCTGGCTATTTTGTTGAAACAACCCCCTCCGGTTCCAGTTGAATCCACAACAAATGAATTTTTTGATGACGAGGCTATAGATGGGGAAAGTCCTTTTCAAATCCTCTTCCCGGATACAGACAAATCACTGACGATTGATGAGGTGCTTGAATTTGAGCAAAACACCCAAAAAAGCAAGCAATACAAACTATTTGTAAGCAGGAAAAGTAAAAAAACCAGTGCCTTGTTTCAGGCTACAAACCCTGATTATAAAGGCGAAACAGCCAGAGGCATCAAGATTGGGGCTTCTCAGCAAATGATCATTACCAAATATGGTCAGCCGATACAAGTGATCTACACGCCAACCGGGCAAATAATGCGCTATGCAGAAGTGATTTTTGTGATGAAAGGCGATGCATTAGAGCGCTGGATTTTGTATTCGGTGAAGTAAGATAACGACCTAACGAATTTCTCCATTGATACATTTAAAACATTATACACCATGAAAAAAGTTATTTCATCTTTCTCAGCACTCATTTTATTTGTGCTTTTTCTTCCGGCAGCTTCGGCACAGAATGCTTGCCAGGATTGCAAGAAATCTGTGCCAACAGAAGTGCATACTTCTGTTAAAAATGCAGTCACACTTTCAGGCCCACCAGATGGAAAGGGAGGTCCGGTGGAGTTCCAAATTTTCACGCAGGGCAGAGACCAAAAATGGACACGTGCAGAATCCGGTGTAATCACCAAACCAGGTTCAAAGCAAATGTTCAAATACTACAAACCCAGTCAGGTTATGGTACTGGTTTATACAGAACATCCTTACAATAATATTGTGGAGTTTTCCAGTGTAAAGGCCAATCCGGAGCCTAAAAACTAGACTGTGGTTGCCAACAAGGTATTTCTATACCGCAGAGGAGCTGATATAGCACTTCTGCGGTATTTTATTTCAATACCTTTCCGAAGTATGTATTTAATAGGAATTATCCGTTATACCCTTAAGAACAGGCCATAGTATTTTGAGAAGCCGGATACTATTTTGCTAAATAAACATGAATCGTACCAACTGTTGGATCCTAAAAGCCTGCTTTCTAACTGTGAACAATTCTAATGACCCACCGACCGCGTAGCGGTCAAACCTGAATAACCCTGATAGCAATCAGGGCTGAGTGTGCATCTCCACCGACCGCGTAGCGGTCAAACCTGAATAACCCTGATAGCAATCAGGGCTGAGTATGCATCTTCACCGACCGCGTAGCGGTCAAACCTGAATAACCCTGATAGCAATCAGGGCAGAGTGTGCATCTCCACCGACCGCGTAGCGGTCAAACCTGAATAACCCTGATAGCAATCAGGGCTGAGTATGCATCTTCACCGACCGCGTAGCGGTCAAACCTGAATAACCCTGATAGCAATCAGGGCAGAGTGTGCATCTCCACCGACCGCGTAGCGGTCAAACCTGAATAACCCTGATAGCAATCAGGGCAGAGTATGCATCTCCACCGACCGCGTAGCGGTCAAACCTGAATAACCCTGATAGCAATCAGGGCAGAGTGTGCATCTCCACCGACCGCGTAGCGGTCAAACCTGAATAACCCTGATGACAATCAGGGCTGAGTGTGCATCTCCACCGACCGCGTAGCGGTCAAACCTGAATAACCCTGATAGCAATCAGGGCTGAGTGTGCGTCTCCGTCGACCGCGTAGCGGTCGTTCCTAATATAAATGTGTCATGTTTCTTCCCGCTAAGCGTTCTTACAACCGGTAAGAGACATAAAATTCGGGATGTCTCCTGTTTATCAGTATATCAGTTCATTCCGTTTAGTTAGTTGATCCGGTCAGATTGAATGATACACCGAGGTAGTAACCAATATCATAAACGGAAGTAGTTGGCGCAACATTCCCGTCAGATACATATAGATCGCCAATTTCATATCCCTGAGACAGGCGCTCTACCCGTCCACCCATCAAACCGGCATTTAAAACAATGCGCTCTCCTTTTCCGAACATGAAGCTTGGGCCCAGAAAAAAGGAGATGGATTGCAGGTTTTCACCACCACCCAAAGGAAAGCCAATGCCAAAAGAGCCGGCAACGGTTACGTTCTTTTTGCTGGGAGTATAAAAATGTACAAAAGAAGTCATTACAGGCACAAAAGCATCTCTATCGCTGGATTGGAGCGTGGAATCCCGAATGAAGAAGGATTGCGGGCGGGCAAAAAACTGTCCGAAATTCAGGCCTACACTAGCCTTGATGCGCATGCCACCGTATACATTCAAAGACACAGGAGTCAAGTCAACCGTTTTAACCCCTTTTTGCTGAAGGGAATCCAGAGGCGATAGTTTAATTTTGAAATTCAGTTTTTCCCCGTCAGCTGTAAGCCGGTAATTTTTGGAAAAAGTATTATTGTGCATTTCAAGGTATGTACTACGAAGTCCGGATAGCACTTTTACATCTATGACAGGTAATTCTTGTGATTTTGTTTCCAACATATTCGCATTTTCCTGATAACCCTGCGTTTTATTCTTAGCTACATCCATAAAACTTTCGGCTACTGCTTTAAACTCATTCAAATTGCTTTCAGGAAAATCAAACTGGTTGATTTCCTTCAACAACAAATCGCAGGTTGCGGTAGTTGTAGCGTATTTTTCTACCTTTTTCCGGTAATCCTGCATGGTTTTTGATATTTCCGTTTGCGTGTCAGCAATTTTCAGAACCTGATTCAAGTCGATTTTGTTGGGGTCCTTTTCCAAAAATATCCGTTCCATATATTCACCAGTCATTTGTTTGATCTGACTGGGTTCCAGGAAAGGATTATATCGAATATGGTCTATTTCGTCAATAGCAAAAGCTTGAATCCGTTGGCTGGCAACCTTTTTTTCAATCTCCTCCTGAATAGACTTCAGGTCTTTGTCGAGGGTACTTATTTGTTCTTTGGACCGGCCAAATTCCAGTTCAAGTTTTTCCAGTTTGGCAACTTTTTCAATCCGTTGTTTTTCAGCCTCTGACTGAGAAAATCCGCTTCCAACCTCCAGGTCTTCGCCAGTCAGGGTAGGAAACCTGAATCCACCAATATTCTGGTCTCCTCCTTTAAACAAAAATTGGAGTGGGGAGCCACCTCCAAGGCCGCCGAGCAGACTCAAAGGGTTGCCTGACATAACAGATGCCACCGGAATCTCCTCCTTTTCTACTTCAATGGCAACATTGTATAAGTAGTTATTGTAATTGTCTACATGCAACAACACATCATCTCCTTTTCGGATATTTGGTGTGCTAACCGACTTCCCATTTTGAACGTAATAAATGGAGTCGCGAAAAACGTTGTAAAAAATATGCAACTTTTGAGCTTTAGCCTGGATACTGCACGTGAAAATTAAGCCAACAAGAAGGGTTTTAGCAGTCATAGGATTTTTTTTAAGGTAAAAATACATTCAAAACTTTGAAATTGCTACATCTTAACTTGTTGTTATATCTTTCCGCCATATATGAGTGACTAAATATTTATGCTGAGACGAATAATTTTTCCGCACAGTTTGATGGTAACCATCCTGATGTTCATACTCATCTGGGTGCTGGATATTATCCGTATTAACCTCCATTTTCTGAATCCGTTTAATGAGTCTATACGGGATTATCAGGTTACGGATATCGTTTATTCCAGACTTCAGGATAAAAAGATAGACATCGATAAACGGATTGTGTTGGTGAATACCGGCCAACCGTCAAGAGACACGCTGGCTATTTTAGTCAAAAGATTGAAAGAAGCCGAAGCCAAGGTGATTGCGATTGACATCATGCTGGAAGAACAAAAAAAACCGGTTACCGACTCTATTCTCAGAGAAAGTCTTACCAGTATGGAAAATGTGGTGCTGGCTATGGAAATTGATGGGGTAAATGAAGAAACCGGTCATTTTTCCATTGTGAAAAGCTGTAATCCATATTTCTGTGACTTCGTTTATTCGGGATTTATTAACTTTATCACCAACGATACCAGTACCGTCCGAATATTTAGCCCCCGCGAAATGACCACCAGTGGGGAGGTTCTTTCCTTCCCGGTGCAAACGGCACTTTTATATGATCCGGCTGCCACGGATCGGTTGTTTAAAAGAGGGAATAAAGTTGAAGAAATCTTTTTTTCCGGCAATGAAGATCAGTTCGTTCAATGTGAAATGCAGGATCTGCTGAACCCTGACCGGGATATACGCGCCCTGATAAATGGGAAAATCGTTCTGATCGGGTTCCTGCCCATTGATTCCTGGGACAGGCCCCTTAGAGACCGGCACTATACCCCTTTAAATGCCAGGTATACCGGTCGGAATACGCCGGATATGTATGGAATGGTGATTCATGCGAATATTATTCGGATGATTTTAGACAATAAGTATGTTTTGGAGCCTTCCTGGACCCTTAACCTGTTGTTGACATTTTTGATATGCTATTTGAATGTACATTTGTTCTATCAAATTTTTCGCCGGGTGAGTCTCCCGTATCACTTCATTACCCGCTTTCTGCAATTAGGCGAAATCGTCATTTTCTTTTTTGTTGTTGCGCTGCTATTTCATTTTTACAGGATCAAAATTGATGCAGGCTATTGGATTACGGCATTATTACTAACTTTTGATGCAGTTAAGTTTTATGATAACGGCATTAAAAAACGGGTTGCCTTTTTCAATAACATTCCATATGAATTGCCCAGAACTGTAAAAAGGAAAAAGGCCGCGCCCCCTGAAACCAAGGCTTAGGAAGCATCTGAGGCTCCCGGGCTTAAAACGGAAACGAAACCAGAACCCTAGCAACAATCGATTGGCACGAAAGTTAAAACAACAATACTACTATGAGAGCAATACTAATTTTCACCCTGTATGTTT
>JBIKUE010000187.1:0-7298 GCA_044347755.1 Saprospiraceae bacterium | reverse complement strand
TGATCGCCGTGCACTTGTTTGGACCAAGCCATTTTTTCCGGGGTAAAGCCCAATGCTGCGCAATAGCGTCGGCGGTTTTCTGCCACATCGACCGGATCATCATCGGTGCTTTTGCCCAGGTTCATGGTATCATATGGCGGCTTGCTCACACCACCGTGCCGAGTGCTTTGACCCGCAGAAACATCCTTAAACCGATCAAAAACCGCCGGACGAATGACAACAGAATTCAGCATATTCATTTCAATCAAAGCCCCAGCGGGGCGGTCATATTTGTAGCCCCAGCGGGGCGCCAACATTTGTAGCCCCAGCGGGGCGGTCATATTTGTAGCCCCAGCGGGGCGGTCATATTTGTAGCCCCAGCGGGGCGCCAACATTTGTAGCCCCAGCGGGGCGTCAACATTTGTAGGTAATATTTGTGGTTTTCGGACAAAAATACGAGGTTGTTTCGCACAGATTTCCCGCAGATGGTTTCGCACAGATTTTACACAGAATTGTTTCCCGCAGATCTTGCAGATGTACCGCAGATCTCGCAGGACACGCTCGGCTGGGCATTTCAAAAAAAATCCGCGTCATCCGCGTCATCCGCGTTCCAAAAAATCCGCGTCCCTCGCGTTCCCTTCATCGCTTTTTGTTTTCCAAAACCACAAACGGGATCGCGTTTTTGACCCATCGTGCGGTTTCTCCCCGATCAGGCACCACTTCAAAAGTTAGCGGGCCCAGTAACAAATCAATATCGCCATCCCCTTCAAGATCTCCCATATCCATCACCATCCAGCGCCCGTCACATACCTCTGGAAAGGTTCGGGGGAAATATTGGCCATTCCCCTGGTTTTCCAGATATACAAAAGCCGCCTCTGGTTGATGTCTATAATCCGGAAAGAACGATAAGGTTGCCATATCCAGATCACCATCCTGGTCGAAATCAGCCGGTATGGCATCATAAGCGCCGTGTAGCGGATAAAAAAAGGATAAGTTATATTTCCCCTTCCCGTCATTCAAATAAAAACGCACACCATGATAAGGCTTAAGTATCGGCTTATAATCGGCATTATCGCCACAAGTGTAAATAATATCCTCTGCGCCATCATTGTTAACATCCAACAGCCGAAAATTGCTTGAGCCCCAGGTAGGCGGGAACCTCAATACAGCTTCTTCAGTAAAATGACCCTTTCCATCGTTGATATATCGAAATATCCCTTCATCACCTTGTCCAAATAACGCGATCAGATCCTGATACCCATCGTTATTCAGATCTCGGATATAACATTTTGTGGCGCCCGGGCGATTTCGCAATATGCTTCGCTGAAACGAACCATCCTGCTGCCGAAGATGAAGCGTTAGTCCGCCCGTATATTTGGCAAATTCACATAACACGCCATCTATAAGCCCATCGCCATTAAGATCTGACCAAACGCTGTGTACAGGCCTTTGTAAGTTTTCCAGTAAAATTTCCGCGCGCCGACCGTGATCCGGCAAATATATTACCGAGCCTAGCGCGGCATCGGTAGGCGAAAAAGAGCCCATGATGGTCAGGTAAGCCCCTGCATCGTCGCGCTGAATATGTACGATACCTTCCGCCAGGTTAGCGGCACGTACCATCTGCAGCGCTGTATCCACCCAAAAAAGACGCTTGCTGTTGGCATCTCCAACGATCAAACCTCCCGCCGGATTAAAATGTACCATGGTGGTACTCGGAGGCGACAAATGAAAGCCCGGGAGGCGCGTATTGAACAGTGGGAGCGTGGGGGTAATGACCGGGCTTGGGGGCATACTCAGGGAATCTGGCGCATTTTTCAAATAAAAATTTTGAATCTTTTCCCAGGTTTCCAGACTTACTAATGGCGATTCGGGGAAAATATCTGATTTGGACACATTGACTCCTCCCGGGCCTTTTTCAATCAGCTTCATCCGGATACTGTCATTCGGGTATATCCCCAGCCGGTATCCCATTTGCGGCAAAACCATTTCCTCCCAGACTGATTTTGGCAATAATTCAGGCGACGGATACAGGTGGCACGCCCCGCAAAGACTTTTAGCATAGGCCTCGCCTTCAATGGTATCCCGCTTTATCGTCCTGCAATCTGAGATAACCAGGGCGACCAATAGCAGGATAAACGCGCCATAAATACTTGTTAATTTCATTCAATTGTTTTTACGCCCTTGTGCAATCCAATCAAGGATGAGTTGTTTTTCCGCTTCAGGCATGACCCGATTCAATGGCATGAAGCCAATGTCAAAGTATTGTTCTATCTTGGAATACACGGATGTCACCGCCTCATATCCGGTAAAGTTCACCTGCTTGGTTGAATTTGTATGACAGCCATCAAAATTGCAATGCTTCTGTATGAGCGGAAAAACCTGATGCCGAAAGCTGAGTTCAGGAGTGGGTAACAGATAAGCGGTAATCAATACAGCGTTTTCAGGAATACGTACCACAGCCATTTCCTGACTGATTTTTTTCAAATGGATGGTATCTCCTTCCCAGGCCACCAACCGCTGATCAGGTGGAATGACCGCTTTTATCACTACCTCTTCTCCCGGTTCATACCACCCAGAACCACTCCCGTTGATCACATCCAGGCGAGAGAGTGCCGTATGAGTACAAGCAGCCATAAGTATTAGCACTGTTAAAAAACCAATTAAAGGACGTGTTGTGCGTATCATAAAACCTTTGGAATAAATTGGGACGGTGCAAGTCTCATTCGGTGTGATTCAGGGTGTGTCTGGGAAATACCGGTTAAGCAGAACGTACTTTATTAACTACGAAAGCATTTTCCAGACACCCCTCCATAGCCATCAATAAGCCCCGCCTATAACCCGCCGATTGAGTTGGGTCATACGTTCGAATACCGGCAGCTGTTTGGGAACAGCGGTTAATCCGGTGGTATCGGTAAGCGCCTGCATAAAGGCCACCAGTGCACTTTGTTCGGCAGAGGTCAGTTCGAGCTTGTCGAAGGGAAGGGTTTGGTGCGGCAGGTCTATGCCCATACCAGCTCCGCCGCCACGATTATAAAAATCTACCACTTCTTCCAGGGTGCGATAAGCGCCATTATGCATATAGGGTGCGGTCAGCGCAATGTTACGAACGGTAACTGTTTTAAAACTGTGCTTCAGATGCGGCGCCCGGTCGCGTGGCCGTCCATTATCATAACGCCCGGGATCGGGATCAATGTCGGGTCTTGGTGCTTTTGGATCAGCCGGCACTCCAATTACCTCAGATTCATTCTCGGTAAAATAAGGCGGCACGAGTCCTGAAAAAACCGGGGCAAAATGGCAGGTACCACATAAGGCCTTGCCCATAAAAAGGTTGAACCCTTGCTGTACCTGAGCGCTCAACTGCACCTGATCGCCGCGCAAATAACGGTCCACCGGACTGTTAAAGGATTGAAGCGATCGGACGTACGCTGCCAGAGCTCGGGAAATATCCTGGATATTGGCCGGCTTGCCGAAAGCCTCCTTGAATCGTCGACCGTATTCGTCACTAGCTTCCAGCTTGCTGAGTATGTCGTAATAAGTAGTATTGAATTCTTTTGGGTTAAAAATGACATGCTCCGCCTGATTTTCAAGCCGATCTGAACGCAAATCGTAAAAGTATTTATCGGCAAATACGCTATTGATCAAGGTTGGGGAATTGCGATCAACAAATCCTTCATAAGTTGAAGCTTTGCTCTTCGGCAATCCGTCGGTAAATGCCAGTTCCGGACGGTGACACGAAGCGCATGCCCGCTCATTATTGGCAGAAAGAACGGGGTCGAAAAATAACATACGACCCAGGGCAATAGCTTCCATATTTTCTACCTGCGCTCCGATGCCTGAATAATAATGGTCATTTAAAACTCCCTCAGAAAACATGTGAGGGGATAAATAATTAACAGCCTGTGAGAAGGACGTGGTTTGATAAATTGTTTCAATGCCAAGACTGAGCTGGAGTTGCAAAATCTGGCCATATAACGGTTCAAGACAATCGCGAATCAGATTCAAGCGGTCAAAGGATTCAAAAGGAACGCCAGCTCCGAGGCGGAAAATGGCGACATCAAAGGAGGTTTTGATGGAGTCGGCCAGCAATACGCTCGACGGAGGCAAATGCGGTAAATAATAGCTTACTGCATGGCGCATGGCATCCATTGAAATAGCCGATTCCGGGAGGCTTTCACCTGCCCCCGGAGTGTCAAACCCGGTGATTCCAAGAGCAGTAATGCGGAGTATTCCGGCCCTTATAGCCTCCATGATCTGCCGGTCGGTTAGCGGATATCGCATTTGAGACAGGCGGATGCTCTTGAAATTTTGTATTAATTCTGTGGTAATACGCTGTATTTCTGCCTTATTTGCCGCTGCATCCTCTGCATATAAGTGTTCTTCAATAATTTGCATACCCATAGGTTCCACCACCTCCACTTCTGCGATAACCCGGTTTACCCAGGGCAATGGCGGACCGTTCAGGAAGTCGCGATTGCTCTCCTCATCAAGGTAGGCCAATAAAAATTCTATGCGTTTATAAGCCCTCCTTACTGATCGAAAAGATGTTTGCCAATCACCGGAGTTTGCTTCTTTCGACGCTAACTGTCTATTAAACTCCTGTAGCCGAGCTTGATATTCGTTCAAACCCTCTACGTAATATTTTTTGATGGCGTCAGAGGTTGGTGTGATGTCTGCAACGGGCTTTGATGCTGCCATCCAAAACAGCGCAAGACACAACAAACTGGTAAAAAGTAGGGATTTTTGCTTCATAAACGTTGATGTACTGTGATTAGCGTGATTTTTATGATTTGGGTGATGCAAATAATTGAAGTTACATTGCGGGAAAACCATCCTCGTTCAAAAACACCCTAAGTTGGCTATACATTGAAATGCCACAGCGACAAACTGCTAATACAAAGTGCTAAACCTTGTGAAAACAGTTGTCGCTGTGGCTTGGTAACCCTTATCGAGTTGAATGATATTGTGCAGAATTACTCCACAACAACCTTTACAGTTTCACCTTTTGCATTTTTCAGGAAGTAAATGCCCGGTGTAATGCCAGACATGTCGGCAACTTGCGTATTGCGGTAAACACGAACCAAACGGCCATCCAATGAGTACAGAGCCACATCGCTGATTTCATTGAACTGGAGCTCGCGGGATACCGGGTTCGGCCATACCTGGAAAGATTTTTCGTCGCTGAATTGCGGCTCAATCGCAGAAACCACCAGGTTATCCCAGCCGGTAATAGCATAGGTCAGGGAGTTGGCATACACGCCAGGGTTGCTGGTAGAAGGGTGCTGTGAATTGATCAGCATGGTTTTACCGTCGGGCGACATGATTGCGCCGGTGATTTCAGCGCCTGCAGGTGTAGCGGAAATGCGAACAAGGTCATCTATGGTAGGGAACTGGATATCCATGTCCAGCAGCCATGCTTCACAAATAATGCCTTTGTTATCGGGCATACGACCAAAAGAGCGACCATTCAGGTCTTCGCTAATGATCATATACGTCTTGTTTCCAGCGTACAGGAAATTCAAACCGTCAGGATTTGACAGGTGCTTGGCAGGATAAATTGCAGTTGAAACTGTATCTTGAGTGAATTCCGGACCGCCTTCAATATGTACCGTTACATTTTCCGTAACCGGATCATAGCACAATACGCGACCGTAAACATCGCGGTAATCGTCGGAAATGGGCGTCAAACCTGAGTAACCCGCGCGAATAACATGGTGTTCTGCCGGCTCTGCGTTTCCATTGATGGCAGCTCTCCAGCCGCTGGATTTGCCGAGATCGTCACGACCGGTTTCGGTCATGTAGACTTTACCCGTGCTGTAATCAACAGCCACCCATTCCAGGCGATTATATACAGTAGCGCCGGCTGCAACAGCTTCATTACCGAAATCCAGCATTTTCTGCAGGTTGGTATTGTCAATTTCTACCCATTTCGGAGTCTTTGTGTGGGCGTACACATAGGTTTTGCCTTTAGTGAAATCTCCAGGCGTATCTGCTACAAATTTGCTGAAAATGCCCGGTGTGGCATCTTCACCGAGGTATACGGTTTTGTTGTCGGCGGAAATGGCGCCCCCTTCAAAATCCTGACGGCCCCAGTTGTACTGCTTGCGAATGGCAACGGCCTGCTTCGGATCAATTTCTACCATCCAGTTGAGGTTCTGGAATTTTTTAATTGCGGCGCCATTCATGGAAGGAAACTCTGGGGTATTCAACACGAAGTTATTCGTATCGCGCATCCAGCTGCCAATGCTTGCATTGCTGTTTACACCCCACTCTTCTGCTGTCCAAATGCGACCGTCAGGTCCAACAATACCGGCACAGTTCATACCGGTTTCACCTACGGTGTTCACAAAATCCACATTAAAAAACTTGCCGTTACGACCATCATTAAGCGTTTGATCAATGACAATCAGGGTGTCTGTATTGGCATCACGACGAACCTTAAAGGTCGTCATACCACCACCGTCGCCAACATAGCTGTTGCCCTGCTGCATTTCGTGATTCACAGAAATCCAGAATTCATTAGGGTTTTGGGTATCTGGGGTTACTCCGATGAAGTCGTGCCATTGTTTGGCAGGATAAGTGCCTCCTGCATTACCATAGGTGCTTGTGGTTTTCACCTGATCAACACCACCTACAAAAAGTACTTGATACTTAAGTGGAGAAGGTGGAAGAATGACCGTTTTGGTTTCGTAATCCATCTGGATACTTGGGTCAAAGCTGAACTGACCGAAGAGTGAAACACTCATGGAAAGCAGCATACAAAGGGTAAACGTAATTTGTTTCATGTTGAAATAAGTTATTGGTTTTGCTTATTGCAGCCATGAAGTACCTTACGTTATGTAAAGTAAAAATTAATTCATTTTCTATACAAAATGTGGTTAATAATAGATTTACCAATGATTTACCTATAAAAAACATAAATATTATAACATCTTCGTTCATCATGAAATATAGACAAAAAAGAAGGCCAAATCTTCTTCAGTAGAATAAATATAAATAATCGGAATTAAAAAAATTAAAATGACCCAAGTGCTGAACTAGTAACTAATTAGCAGAATGTTGCTCCCTAATTAGATGCACTCATACTCTTTCATTACCCGAGATTATTTTGCATAGATTTTCAACAGAAGGGTTTCTCTCGCATAGATCTCGCACAGGTTTATTTCGCACAGATTTTACACAGAATTGTTTCCCGCAGATTTACGCAGATGAACCGCAGATCTCGCAGAACACGCTCGGCTGGGCATTTCAAAAACAAAACAAAAAAATCCGCGTCATCCGCGTTCTTTTCCCGCAGATGGTTTCGCACAGATTTTACACAG
>JBIKUE010000117.1:0-13946 GCA_044347755.1 Saprospiraceae bacterium | reverse complement strand
CAGATTTACGCAGATGAACCGCAGATCTCGCAGAACACGCTCGGCTGGGCATTTCAAAAACAAAACAAAAAAATCCGCGTCATCCGCGTTCTTTTCCCGCAGATGGTTTCGCACAGATTTTACACAGAATTGTTTCCCGCAGATTTACGCAGATGAACCGCAGATCTCGCAGAACACGCTCGGCTGGGCATTTCAAAAACAAAACAAAAAAATCCGTGTCATCCGCGTTCTTTTCCCGCAGATGGTTTCGCACAGATTTTACACAGGATTGTTTCCCGCAGATTTACGCAGATGAACCGCAGATCTCGCAGAACACGCTCGGCTGGGCATTTCAAAAACAAAACAAAAAATCCGCGTCATCCGCGTTCTTTTCCCGCAGATGGTTTGCACAGATTTTCACAGGATTGTTTCCCGCAGATTTATGCAGATGAACCGCAGATCTCGCAGAACACGCTCGGCTGGGCATTTCAAAAACAAAACAAAAAAATCCGCGTCATCCGCGTTCTTTTCCCGCAGATGGTTTCGCACAGATTTTACACAGAATTGTTTCCCGCAGATTTACGCAGATGAACCGCAGATCTCGCAGAACACGCTCGGCTGGGCATTTCAAAAACAAAACAAAAAAAATCCGCGTCATCCGCGTCATCCGCGTTCCATTCAAAAATCCGCGTCATCCGCGTCATCCGCGTTCCTTCTAAAAATCCGCGTCATCCGCGTCATCCGCGTTCCATTCAAAATCCGCGTTCCATTCAAAAATCCGCGTTCCAAATCCTTCTCCGCGGTCCGTATAAAAATACGCGTTGTATCTTGCACCCACTAAATCTGTGTTCCCCATGGCTAAACCACGTACCATCTTTTTTTGCTCCAACTGCGGCGCCTCGGCCCCGAAATGGCTGGGCAAATGTCCGCACTGTGGCGAATGGAACACCTACCAGGAAGAGCTCATCCAGAAAGAAACGGTAGCGGAGGAAAAAAGAAAATCCTGGGCTCCAACCACCGGTGGACGGGCAGAATCGCCCAAGGCCGTATTGCTCCAACAGGTACAAACCGGTAAAACCCAGCGGCTCGCCACGCCGGATCAGGAGCTCAACCGCGTGCTGGGTGGCGGCATTGTGCCGGGCTCACTGGTGCTTATTGGAGGTCAGCCGGGCATTGGGAAAAGCACGCTGTTGCTGCAAATTGCCATGAAAATTCCGGCTAAAGTGCTTTATGTGAGTGGCGAGGAGAGCGAAGAACAGATCAAAATGCGTGCAGACCGGGTTGGGGCGTTTAAGTCCGAGTGCTTTATCCTGACCGAAACCAATACCAACAAGATTTTGCAACAGGCACAGGAATTGATGCCGCAGATGATGATCGTGGATTCCATCCAGACCATGAGTACCCCGCATCTGGATTCGGCGCCGGGCGGCATCTCGCAGGTGCGCGAGTGCACGGGAGAGTTCCTGCGTTTCGCCAAGGAAACCAATGTGCCTATCTTTCTGGTAGGGCACATCAATAAGGAAGGCGACATAGCCGGGCCCAAATTGCTGGAACACATTGTAGACTGCGTATTGCAATTTGAAGGCGACCGCCACAATACCTACCGCATCCTGCGCACACTGAAAAACCGCTTTGGAAGTACCGACGAGATGGGCATTTACGAAATGCAAAGTGCCGGGCTGCGGGAAGTGAGCAACCCTTCAGAGTTGTTGTTGAGTCAGAAAGACGAGGAATTATCCGGCTGTGCCGTTGCAGCCACCATGGAAGGCATGCGCCCTATGCTGATCGAAACACAGGCCTTGGTATCGAAGGCGGTTTTTGGCACACCACAGCGCTCCGCCACAGGTTTTGATATGCGGCGTTTATCCATGCTGCTGGCGGTATTGGAAAAACGTTGCGGCTATTTTTTTAGCATGAACGATGTTTTCCTCAACATTGCCGGAGGCATACGGGTAGAAGATCCGGCCATAGATCTGGCCATTGTAGCGTCACTCATTTCCAGTTTGATGGATGTGAGTATTCCGTCCAATATCTGTTTTGCGGGAGAAGTGGGCCTTTCCGGCGAAATACGCGCCGTGCAACGGGTAGAACAGCGCATTACGGAAGCCGACCGACTGGGATTCAAAGAAATTTACGTATCCAAATATGGCCTAAAAGGATTAGATACCAAACGTTATGGCATAAAAATCCACACCATCGGGAAGGTGGAGGAGTTGAAGCGGGCGTTGTTTGTGTAATAGACGGCCTACGGTGGGCGGTGGCGTTGCTCTTGGGATTTGCTCTTGTATTATGAGCCAACGAAATCCCAAGAGCAACACCACCGTCCACCGTAGGCCGTCTACCGTGTTACGCCCTTGGCAGGAGTGTAATTTGCTTGGAGCGAACTTTATCGCCCTGTTGTACGCTGATCACGTAGTTGCCGGCCTTTTGGCCAAACAGGTTTACCTGTTCTGCGTAGGTGCCGCCAAACTGAGGCAATTCACGGGTGAATACCATTTTGCCATCAATATCGAAAATACGAACCGTCGTTGGTACCGCTTCCGCCTCGAAGCTGATGTTTACCATACCATAGGTAGGGTTAGGGTAGGCTTCCAGCGTAACTAACTCAGCATTGATCTTTTCCGGATCCTTGCGTTCAACGCTTTCTTCCATGACTTCCACGGTTTCTTCCGTTACAGGAGGCGTATCACAGGCTTTAAAGCGTGTGTTGATCTTCATGTTTTTGCCATTGCGCAGCACCGTGAGGGTAAAGGCTTCGCCAGGCTTTTTCTGATCGCGCTCGGCGGTGAGTTCCTGGTGAGAATTAACTGGTTTGCCATTGAAGGCAAGGATGATATCACCTGGCTGTACATCGCCTTCTTTAGCAGGGGTATTATCAATGACGCCGTTCACCAATACACCACCTTCGTTTCCGGAATTCGTATTCGTGTACACACCAATGAACACCTTGCAGGGATCGCGTTCTACATTGAATGTGTAGGTGCTTTGGCTGCTTAAAGCTACCATTTTGGTCAACTTTTCACCATCGCGGTTAACGATAACTTTCACCAGATTGCCGGTTTTTTGTTCTTTCAGTGCTTCACGGAGGGAAGCGCTGCCCGTTACCGGTTTACCCGCAACGTTTACAATCACATCGCCGCTTTGAAGGCCTGCCGTTTCAGCCCCTTTACCGGATACCAGGCTTTCAACTACCAGGCCTTCCCTATTGTTGGCGCTAGTGTTTTCATATACACCGAGGATTGGGCGATCGTTCCAGTTGAAACTTTTGAACGACTCTTCCATGGTTTTCTGCAAATCGTTCAACTTGGCCATTTTCTCTTCCAAACGTACAATGGAGGCTTCGCGCTCCTCCTCTGTACATTCTTTGAAGCGGGCATTGATGGTTTGCTGCTGTCCGTTGCGTACAATAGTAAGCGTGAATGCTTCGCCTTGTTTGTGTTTGTCGCGTTCGCGTTCCAGTTCGCCCTGAGAGCGCACCTGAACACCGTCGAGTGCCAGGATCACATCGCCTGCTTTAACGCCACTGGTAGTTGCAGGGGTATTATCCACGGTGTAATCCACGCGCAAGCCGCCGTCGGTCCGACTGGTTCCTACACCGATAAACACCTTGCAGGGATCGGAATTGCCGTAGGAGGCGATGTTGGAAAAAGAGTAATAATGATTGGGTTGGGCAGAAAGGCTTGCGCTAACCAGGAGCGCCATTGCCGGAAGTAAGAAGGAAAGACGAGTCATACAAAGGTTTTGTTTTTGTGAAGAATTGGATCAAAGACATGATCGTTCTGCACATGTTGCACGACACGAATAAAAATATGCTTGCGCTTGATTTTTACACCGTTCCCCGGTTCCTTTGGCGCCAAATGGAAAGCATCATTCTGCCGGCAAAAACAGGCGCGGCAATGATACTTCCAACACTGAAAAAGAGCATTTCTCCCCAAATATATTCCTGAATAGCAGGCTGTTGTGCCGTAGGAAGGTGCCCAACGAGGGGTTCCCAGCTGCGTTCTTCTATATAGGTCAAAAAATCATTAAGGTGGTCAATTAAAACAAAGGTGAGTGGAAACATGAGCAGCAACAGCACAATCTTTAAGACCTGTCTTTTGGCAATAAATGTGTGCTGCAACAAGAACGTATACCGGGTAAGGGTAACCAATGTCACCACAAATACAATGTTCCAGATTTCAAATGGCCACACATACATGACCTGGTAAATTGGACGAAGCACCAGCCATGCAATCACAGCAGTAAACACCCACCATATGAATTCAAGCGTAAATTTTAAAGCGTCGGATTTGTTCATGAGTTTGTTGTTGTTGCTCCTTTAATGGAGTCTGTTGATTCCTCTGATTCGGGTTGTGGCTGCCCCCAAAAACTTCCAATCCACATAGCCAGAAAACTGGCCAGCAATCCCCAGATAATGGCAGGTGTTTCAAAGGCCAGCAGCAACCCGCCGCTATACTTACCGGATTCAACCAAGCCGGGAAACGCCCAGTTGGCGAAAAACCACACCAGGAGTCCGGCAAGCATGGAGGCAATGGCCCCCACACCCGTGGCTTTTTTCCAGTATAAGCCGGCAATTAAGGGAACGAAAAGGGAAACCAGGCTGAATGCAGAGGATTCTCCCACCAATTCAAATATATTATTGCGGGATAAAGCCATCATCCCGGTAACCAAAGCTACTCCCACCAATGAAATGCGCATTATCTTTAAAAGTTGCGCATCACTGATATTTTTAAACATTGGCTTAGCCAGATTTTCCCCAATTACCGTGGCAGGGGCCAGCATGGCGCCACTACAAGTACTGAGAATAGCGGAAATCAGCGCACCAAAAAAGAAAATCTGCATCGCCAGGCCGCTGTGTTGCAGCACCATGGCGGGAATGATCATCTGAGTGTCGCCTTCCAGTAATTCCGGATACAACATGCGGGCACAATAGCAAATAATGAGTGGCAACATAGCCACGGTCAGGTACATAAAGGAAGACGTGTAGCAGGCCCTAACAGAGGAACGCACATTTTTGGCCGCCATCACCCGTTGAAAAACATCCTGTTGTGGCACACTCCCCAAACCTATAGTCATCCAGGCTGCTACCCAATGGATAATCTTGACCGGTTCCGGGTCTGGAAAAAACTGGAAAAAATTGGGCGGGGCCGACGCGACCATGTTACTCCAGCCGCCCACCTGCATCACCATGCTCACAGTAAGTACCAGCAAACCGATAATGATGGCAATGGTTTGTACAAAATCAGTGATCGCCACTGACCACATACCACCCACATAGGTGTACATCAATACCAGCGAGGTGCAAATTAGTACCCCCCAGGTTCGGTCCAGACCACCTACGGCCTCCAGTACAATGGCCAGGGCCACGATCTGTGCCGCGATCCAGCTGAAATACGACGGAACCATCACCAATGCCGAGGTGATTTCTGCGGTTTTCCCGAAACGGATCCGGTAAAAATCATTGAACGTAAGGATCTTCAGATTATACAGCGGCCGGGCAATGAGCAAGCCCGCCAGCAGCAAACACAGGGCCGCTCCGAAGGGATCTTCAATCACGCCCAACAAACCATGTTCAGCAAATTCGGATCCGGCGCCCAGCACCGTTTCTGAGCCAAACCAGGTGGCAAACAAGGCACAAGCCACCAGCATCATGGGCAATCCTTTACCAGCCATTACGAAATCGGCCGTGGTTTTTACCCTGCGCGATGCCCACCAGCCGATCGCCAGGGTACCCAACAGATAAAGAGCGATAAAACCCAGCAATAATCCGTTTTGCATGTGCTTACTCTGTTTTTCCGGTCAAAGATACCAGACTGATCACCAACGTTTTTTAGCACTGCTCAAAATAAAAGAAATACTCATGCCGCAGAAGTAATACCAGTCGTTGTTGTCTGGATTTCCATTAAGATGCACTCCGTCCAGCTTGTCTGAAAACACCAGCCGGGCGCCGGCATCCAGTCCAAGTACCACGGTTTCGTTGATTTGCGCCCGACATCCGATACCAAACGGCGCAGCAAGGAATCTTTGATTCACGCCCACTTCCGGCAAGGGCGCCGAAAGTACTTTAGGTTCATCTGCCGGCAATCCATAATATTCCACTTTGGCACCGCCAAAGGATGCTGCAGCGCCTGCGAAAAGGTAGGGCGACACAAAAAAGCGGCGCACGCCTATGTCTTTATAGCGATACAAGCCAAACGGATGCCACTCTCCTAATGCTGCCAGCTCCAGGATATCTGTACCAAAACGCAGACTTCTGGCGCGTTTTGCGTCATTGGATGCATGTACGTCATCGCCTGAAATAGCCCCGGCAAATACCTGTGCCCTGAGGGAAAAATGCTCGGAGAGGAAATAACGTAAATAAGCGCCGTAGCTCAAATGACTTTCTACCACAACAAAACCCGGGCTGGAAACATCTCCGGTATAATTGGCTCCACCTAAATACAAGCCCGCCTCCAAAAACCGGTGATCGGCACGATAAAGCTTCTGGGAATACCCGGTTGCGGAAATGAACAAAAACAGCAGGAGTAGCAATTGTTTCATGGAAAGAAGATTGAAAGGTTACGCTAAGGCACAAAGACGCTAAGGCACAAAGACACAAAGGCACAAAGACACAAAGGCACAAAGACGCTAAGGCACGAAGATTAAAAAAATTGAGGAATCAATATAATTTGCCTTTACCCTCCAATAAAAGAACACCTTTGTGCCTTAGTGTCTTAGTGTCTTTGTGCCTTTGTGCCTTTGTGCCTTAGTGTCTTAGTGTCTTAGTGTCTTAGTGTTTAGTATTTTAGTGCCTTCCCCCCTGTCTTTGTGCCTTCCCCTCCAAAAATAACACGACCTGCCGCTTTGCAACGGCAGGTCGAAATCCATCCTTTATAAAACCTTCTTGCTTTTCAAAAATGAGTGATCAGATCAGGTTTGGATGTTCGTAAAAATCTACCACACCTGTTTCGATATTGTACATCCCGCCAACAATGGCAATCTCGTGCGCTTCAATTAGCTCTTTCAGAATAATGCTGTGCGTAGCAATCTCATCCATCACATAGTGTACATTAGAGGCTGCTACCGCATCTACGAAAGCATATCCGTTGTCATTATTTACCTGGGGGGTTTTGTCAACCACTGGCTTGATTTTACTCAATAAGCCGGTCAGGTGCCCCATTTCCACATGGTCGCAGGCGCCTTTAATGGCGCCGCAACGGGTATGGCCCAATACCATAATGATTTTCGCACCGGCTACCTTACAGGCAAATTCCATAGATCCCAAAATATCCTCATTTAGTACGTTCCCGGCTATCCGGATGCTGAAAATATCGCCCAACCCCTGGTCAAAAAGCAATTCTGCGCTGGTACGTGAATCAATACAACTCAATATTACCGCAAATGGATGCTGTCCATCTTTGGTTTCATTAACCTGCTGAAGCAGATTACGGTTTGTCTTCAAATTATTGATGAACCGAATATTTCCTTCCTTTAAAATATTGATTGCCAGTAATGGCGTAAGTGCCTGTTGAAGTTCCTTAGTGAGCGTACGCATGTATTTTTAATTGAATTTGTGCAAAAATGAAGGTTTAAGAGCCTATTAAAGCTTATGATAGCCTTTTCCTAAAAAACGATTTAGCGCGATTTATTCGCTGGCTCGCTGTGTACAAAATCAGCTTCCCAAAAATTATATCGGTCATGAAAACCTTTGAGTTTCACCTCGATGTTTTTCTTGGGCGCCTTTTCTTTGGCAAATTCACGGATGTCCTCCAGAACATCGAAATCAATATATGCCGTATCGGATGCGTCTATGAGTACTTTGGAGTTTTCCGGCAAATCTTCCAGGGTCATTTTGATGGCTGCTTTGTTCAGGAATGACACCTCCTGCGACAACTTAATATTAATCAGGTCGCCCTCATGGTATTCCTCTTTATGAAAGTAATAAGCGTTGCGCATATTGCCTCGCAATATGGCAAAGGCGCTGGCCACTAGTCCAATACCTACACCTGTCAGCAAATCCGTAAATACTACGGCTACTACCGTGATGATGAATGGCCACCACTGGTATTTGCCGTTGCTCCACATGGATTTGAAGACCGAAATTTTGGCCAGTTTATATCCGGTAAGAATCAGCACGGCTGCCAGCGCTGCCAGTGGAATCATGTTCAGAATACCCGGAATGAGCGCCGCACAAATAAGCAGGAAAAAGCCGTGAAAAATAGCTGAAGCTTTAGTGCGGGCGTTGGCATTCACATTGGCAGAGCTGCGCACAATAACCGAGGTAAGTGGCAACCCTCCCAGAAAACCGGAAATGATATTCCCGATTCCCTGTGCGCGAAGCTCACGGTTTGGGTCAGAAACGCGCAAATAAGGGTCAATTTTATCTACTGCTTCAATACAAAGCAACGTTTCAATGGAAGCCACAATACAAATGGTCAAGGCCACAGAATACACTTTAGGATTAGCCCATTGAGCAAAATCGGGCATGTTAAACTGTCCCAGGAATGCCGAAAAGTCGCTGGCCACCGGAATATTCACCAGGTGCTCCTGCTGAATAGCCCAGGGCTCACCCATAGAAACCAACAACTGATTGGTCAGAACAGATGCCAAAACAGCCACCAAGGCGCCTGGAACAAAACCAACCATCTTTTTCACCGCAGGTTTCTCCCACACCAACATGATAGCAACGGAAAGGAGAGCTACAACCGTTGCCCCCGGATGTATATACTGGGTAAGGGTTTCCCAAAGGGTCAGAAAGGTATTGCTGCCACTTCTTTCAAAAAAAGACAAATCCCCTTCGGCATCCTTGTCGTATCCAAGTGCATGCGGGATTTGCTTTAAAATAATGATAATACCAATACCCGTCAGCATGCCTTTAATCACATTAGAAGGGAAATAATTGGCAATCATACCGGCTTTGACAAAACCCAGCACCAATTGAAGAACCCCCGCAAGCACCACCGCCAGCAGGAAAGTCTCAAAACTGCCTAATTGTTGAATGGAAACCAATACCACCGCGGTAAGGCCTGCTGCCGGACCACTGACGCTGGTATGAGAACCACTCCAAAAACCGATCACAATACCACCAATAATACCGGCAATCAAACCGGAAAAAAGCGGTGCGCCGGAAGCCAGCGCAATGCCCAGACAGAGTGGCAGAGCGATCAAAAAGACCACCAGCCCTGCAGGCAAATCGTACTTCAGATTTGCCAAATAATTATTCTTTTGCATGAAGGTAAAAGGTTGATTGCTAAAACAATACACTAAACAGAACGGCATTACACTCGTTCTTCCGGACGTGTCAAAAACAAGAGCAATTAAACCCGGTTAGGAGGCGGGGAAAAAATAGTGCGGTAAGTAGCTGCCGGAATCATTTCAGCATCGGCAAGAGCTCTGCTCCAATGCGCTGTAGCAACGAGGTCCTGAAGGATGAGTCCGGCATGACGATTTTTAAACTCCTTCCATTCGTCATCCGGTTCACTTTCTTTTTTTCCTTCTTTTTCGCTGTTTTCAACTTTAGATTCGCACATCTCCATCCATTGGAGCCCGTCAAAATAAGGCTGAACATCCTCCAGGAGGATACAGCCCAATAACAGGTAGGCCAATAATATTCCAATACGGATGCGCATAAAAACAAGAAGGGGAGGCAAATGTATCATTGGAGGAAGTAAAAACACCCAGGTTTTGATTCTTTTTTATTTTCTTAACAATGTCCGCAGCTTCAATCCCTGGATAATATTTTGCCAAAACCTCGGATAAATCAGACTTTTACAGCCTTGTTTTTCGTTATGCCTGGGCAATCCAAATCTCTCACCAAACAACTACTTACTCATGAAAATTTCCCATTTATTACCAGCAGGCGCCATGGTCATGTTCCTGGCTTTCTGTACTCAGGACCCTCTGGAAACATTGGAACAAAAAAATGACCGTGGCCAACTGGAACGTTTTCAACGCCGGAAAGACAACCAGAAACGCGAAGGACTGTATCAACGATATTCTGCCGAAGGTGTTTTGTTGGAGGAAGCCCAATTTTTGGCTGATTCGCTGAACGGCGAGCGGAAGTATTTTTCTGCTTCCGGCCAACTGGAAAGCATAGAACACTATCAGAATAACAAGATCCATGGCAAATTCCAATCCTTCTACCCGGATGGAAAAGTCAAAATCGAACAGGACTTTGTGGAGGGAGCCCTCACAGGCTTTAGCATCCGTTATTATCCCAATGGCCAAATGGAAGAAAAGGTTCAGTTGAAAAACAACGTGGAAGACGGCCCATTCACAGAATACCATGAAAACGGACAACTCAAAACTGAAGGAACCTATGCACCCAACGATGAAGGCGATGGCCTGGAAAACGGAGAATTAAAAGAATATGACGAGTCCGGGCAACTTATTCGCCTCGCAGACTGTCAGAATGGTATGTGTTTGACGAAGTGGAAGAAATAGTATTCACCGCGAAGTGCGCAAAGTGCACTAAGAGTACCTTTAGCGCGCTTTGCGCACTTTGCGGTGATGCCCACGTACAAACACCCAAAATTCATCAATCTATGCAATTGACGCTCTACAAATGTTTTTCCGCGCTCTCGCTGCTCATGTTCCTCCTGCCTGCTAGTGTGCATGCCCAGGTGATCGGCGGACGAAATGTTTTTTCCTATCTGACCTTGCCACAATCTGCACGGGTAACCGGCCTGGGTGGCGCACAAATTGCCGTGCGCGACGATGATCCTGTTTTTGCCATCGGAAATCCTGGCGCCCTGAATGAAGCTATGTCCGGCAAAGTGGCTCTTAACCATAATTTTTTCATGGGTGGCATACAACATGGATATGTTTCCTATGCACATCACCTGAAAAAATGGGGATTTACCATGCATGGTGGCCTGCAATACCTCAATTACGGGGAGATCAAACGTGCCGACGAATACGGAGATGTACAAGGAACAGTGAAAGCCGGTGAAACCGCATTTACCCTGGGCGCGGCCCGCCCGTTGAGCGACAGGTTTTCCCTGGGCCTGAATATGCGCATGGCTTTTTCCCGACTGGATATCTACCGCTCTTCAGCCCTGCTGGCAGATGTTGGCCTGATGTATGCTGATACCTCCCGACGCCTGACTATGGGCCTGGTGATTCGAAATGCAGGCACCCAACTTAGTACCTATGCCGGCCTCAAAGAGACCTTGCCCTTCGACATCCAATTGGGAATAAGCAAACGCCTGGAGCACCTGCCATTCCGGTTTAGCATCATTGCCCACCATTTACACCAGTGGGACATTCGCTACAATGATCCCAATTTACAGGATGATGACGTACTACTCTTCGGAGAGGAACAAACCACAGAGAATAAGACTACTGCGGCTATAGATAACTTCTTCCGGCACTTGATTTTCAGCGGAGAATTTCTGCTGGGCAAAAACGAAGGGCTTCGCATCCGCCTCGGATACAACCATCTGCTCAAACGCGAACTCAGCGTAAGCAATTATCGCAGCCTTGCCGGCTTTTCCGGAGGACTTGGCGTTAAAATCAGTCGTTTTCGGGTAGATTTTGGCTACGGCGCCTATCACCTTGCCGGAGGCGTTGCCCACCTGGGTATCGGAACGAGTCTGAAGTAAGTGTGGGTGTATTGGGGTGTTTGAGTGTTTGAGTTGGCGTTCGGCTGAGTATCTCGCAGTAACTAAAACATGCGTTTGGTCAATAACTCATACCCGGCCGAACGCCAACTCAAACACTCCAACACTCACTCACTCAATAACTCTCCTCGACACATACATCACCACTGCAAGGATAGCAAATAAGCCGAGACTGCCAATAAGCAAGGCATAATCCTGAAGTTGCAGCACCACAAACAGGAATCCATACAACAGGGTCATGGTGCCACCCACAATCAAAGCCATTTTTCCAGACTGGAATAAAGAGCGGGCAAAGATGCCGGTCAGCCCCACGGTCATAACTCCGGCAATCAGATAAGCCAGATTGAAGGAGGTATGCTCAGAAATGGATACCAGCAACGTATAGAAAATAACCAGCGCCAACCCGATCAGTGCATACTGGAAGGGGTGAACCCGCTTTTTCTGTCCCAACTCAATAAAAAACACGGTGAGGAAGGTCAATCCAATGAATAAAATGGCATACTTCACGGAACGGGTAGATTTCTGATAGTTATCCACGGGCAACAGGAATGACACCCCAAAGGCGCTTTCCTGAAAAGAATAGTTTTGGTTGCCAACCCATTGCTGCGGGAAATTCCGATTCAGATTAAGTACTTTCCAGGAGGCGGTAAACCCTTCATTCGTGATGTTTTTTTCATCCGGCAAAAAAGCCCCGTTGAAACTGGGGTCCTTCCACGGCGCAGCCATTTTCACCTCCGTAACTTTTCCTACAGGGGTAAAATACAGGTAATCAGAGCCTTTTAACGCCAATTCAATATGGAATTGATGCCCGGCTTCAGGCTTAATAGACACCGGAACGTGGATTCCACTGTTAATCATATCTGGAACCGGCACCCCAGGCTCAAATACGAGCGGTTGATTATTCCAGTTCAACTTAACCTGATCGGCCAAGCCACGCAAATCGGGGACACCCAGCACTAAAACTGCCTTGTCCCAATAAATGGGAGCATTTTCAGGGATCAGTTTTTGAATCTGCAAGGGATTGAACGCGCCATCCAGTTGAATCTTGCTGCTGTATAATACAACCTCAAAAATACCCCGGTAACGCTTTTCAGGTCCAACCTCACTGTTGATTTTCAGGTCGTCTGGCAAAAAATAGGCGTACTCTGTCACTTTACGCACCTTGTTGCCTTCTGATGGATAAATCGTGGCCTCATAAGGAACCACCAGAACGGGCCCATTAATGGTTTGATGCCCGCCCCATTTACTGCTTACCTCCTGAAAAGCTTCGTTTTTGCGACTCTCACGTTCTACAATCAGGCTTTCTACCATTGACGTTGGGATAAGTAACCCCAACATCAGCAAAAAGATGAGGATACCTTTTACGGTGATCTGGTTTTTCTGGAAAAACCCAGGTTCTGGGTTGGATTGGATGGTTTCCATAAGCTAATTTGTTTTAGAAAATTACTTTGAGATGCAAAGTTATTTTAAAAAAGCAAATCCGCAATAGGTTGCGTAAAAAAAACAGAAGTACATTAGAGGGTAAGCCAATTTCTATCCCAGGTTCTTTCCCTGCCTGAAGAAACAAATATTAACGTTGGGGATCATAATCACCAAAAGTCAATTCTTTCAGCGATTACGATCCCCAAAAGTTTCCTGCTCAAATCAAAAACTTCCCATCCTGATAAATCTTCTCTCCGTCTGCATGGATCTCTCCGCCGCGAGTCATATCGGTAATCATATCCCAGTGAACGGACGATTCGTTTTTACCCCCGGTTTGAAGATAACTCTGCCCAATGGCCATGTGGATGCTGCCGCCAATCTTCTCATCAAAAAGAATATTTTTAGTGATGCGCTGGATATCGTAATTCGCGCCAATGGCCGCTTCGCCAAAACGCCTGGTGCCCGGCAGGGTAAATACATAATCCAGAAATTCCTGCCCGCGCCGGGCTTCCCAGCGTTCAATGTACCCGTCTTTCACCCATAGGGTTACTCCTTCTACTTCATTGCCCTGGTAAATACAAGGATAGGAGAAATGCACTACACCATTGACGCTGTCTTCCACCGGGCTTGTATACACCTCGCCGGAAGGCATATTGGTTTGTCCGTCTGAGTTCATCCAGATCCGGCCTTCGGTGTTGAAACGGATATCCGTGCCTTCTGCCAGGTAACGAACCGTTTTACTTCGGTTGAGGTGATCCACAATGCGCTGCTGACTGGCGCGTACGCCCAGCCAGGCCGCTTCCGGATCATCCGCAAATAATTTGCAGGCTCCATATACAAATTGCTCGTATTCGCTCAAACTCATGCCGGCTTCCTGGGCAGAAGCATCCGTAGGATATTGGCACAAATTGCGCCGCAACCGGCGGTCGGCAGTGCGTTCAAAAT
>JBIKUE010000201.1:0-6126 GCA_044347755.1 Saprospiraceae bacterium | reverse complement strand
CTTAATCCCTTCTCCCAAGCGAAGCAGAATCCGAGCTCGTGTCAATTTACGGGTTGAATGAACTCCTTTTTGCAACAATTCTTTCAATGAACTCCGATCTTCGGCCTTTAAATCAAATGTTTTCATGCCATAAGATGTTTTAGGCCGAAATATACATGAAATCTTAAAAACTAATCGCACGATCCACTAGACGTAAATTTGATTTCTTTGCGTTGGAAAAAATATTTACCCCATAAACCCATAAACCCCCATAAACCCCAAAAAATGACCTCCCACGCCTTACTCCCAAGATGGCTTCCTGTGTTTTACCTGCTTGGCTTGTTTATCCTGGCCATAGCTTGCTCCTTCAATGGATTATATGGCCAGGATGCCCATGAGTACTTACGACAGAGCCGGGTGATCTTTGACCGTTGGCAAGGCTTGCCAGTTCCACCGCTTACCCCGGGTGATACACAGTTTGCCGGCGGATACCCGCTTTTAGGCGCTATATTGCATTTTCTGACGGGCGATTCCATCATAGCCTTGCAATTGGTATCTTGGATGTCGGCAGCGGTTGGGCTTTGGGTTTTTGAAAGACTTTTAGCTTTGCTTGCACCGGGCGCACGGGTAGAGAGCCGCTGGGTGTACGCAGGTTTAGGTTTGGCCATGTCATCCATGTTCGTTCGTGCAGGGTTAACCAGTATGAGCGATTCATTGGGCTTATTGCTGGCGCTGGCCAGCTTCTTTTTTGGACTTAGGGTGTTTGAAAACAGCCGAAACAACGACGCCATTTGGGCGGCTGCTTTTGCAGCATTGGCCTTTAGTACCCGATATGCCTTGGCAGCCCTGCTAATACCGTCAGGTGTAGCACTACTGTATACTTTAGCAGAAAGAAGAAAGTGGGGATCACTATTGGGCGCAGGATTGGTTTTTTGCCTGGCGTTATTGCCGCATTTCTGGCTGAAAACTGCAGGCGCCGAGAATCCGCTGGGGCATTCAACGCTGGGATATTGGTCGGTAGCTAATTTTTTCAAAAGCAGTTTCACCAATGTAGAAGGAGGTTTGTCGAAATATGTATTCCCAAACCTGCTGTTCGTGCTCTTTCCTCTTTTTCACCCGGCATTTTGTTTGCTCTTACCTGGGTTGTGTTTGCTTTTTAAAAAAACCGACCTGGTACTTTCTTCAAAAAAGATCCTGCTAGCTAATCTGATAACCTATTTGGTGTTACTAGGGGGGATACCCCATCAAAATTTGCGCTATCTGCTTCCGGCCTATGCGCTTCTGCTCTTATTGCTTTTTCCGGCCTGGGACCGGTTCTATTGTTATGGCTTCCTGTTTTTTCGGCGTCTTACTACAGGAATTTTGGTGGCAGTGGTCGCGTGTCAACTGTTCTTTTGTGCTAAATATCTGGCGCCAACGCTTTCCAGGAACAGATTGGAACAAACAGTGGCAAACGAGTTGAAGTCCGTTTTACCTGCCAATGCCACCGTTTATGCCTTTGATCTTGATATAGCCCTGCGCAGTTATCTTCCCAATGTTCTTTTCCAAAACCTTTGGGAACGCCGATATACAACTTTTCCTGCCGGGAGTTTCGTGCTGTTCAATGAAGCTCTGCGCCCGCAATGGCAGGGCCAGAATCCAATTTTGAACTGGGATCAAATAAGGGAAAATTACACGCTCGAACAGCGGGCTGCTCTGCCAAACGGCTGGTATTTATGGGAAATTGTAGAGTAAGCTCCGGACTCTGGTTTTTGCCTATGTTAAAGTTTTAAAGCCCCTTCCAGGTAGCGCACAAAAAATTTATAAAAAAAATAATAGGTCGAACAGTTCACGATTTTTTCTCATAAGTCATTGATTTTCATTGTTGGTTCTTTGAAATATTGGTAAGCGTTCAGGAGGTGTTTTTGGCAACACAGGCGACTATACACTGTGACTTTTCTACCCTAAAAAGTCTAAATCCTTTCCTATCTGAATTTTTTTTTCTCAAAAGGGCCCTTTTGGCAAGCAATTTGGCATAGAGGAGGGAAACAGGCAAAACATTCTAATTCACGCCTCGAATAATCTTACACACACACACAAATCCAAAACCGAATCCATACAATGAAAAACTTGAAATTAATCCCGGCTCTTCTCCTTGCACTGGCAAGTTTCGTAAACCTGAGTGCTCAGGATGCGGCTCCAACGTTCCAGGATTTCCTGGCTCAGTTCCCGAAGGCAGCTCTTCCATATGCGTTCAATCAAAACGACTTGCAGAGCCAACTTGAAACGCGTCCGGCTACCAAAGCTGCCCGCCTTGGATGGGAATATTACCAGTTCCTTCCTGAGTTGGAGCGCAGTGCAGTCTACAGCAACATGCCGGTTTGTCCGGAGCCGGTTGCTTCTTTCGAGACCAAAGAATATACCGCAGTATTGTACAATCTGGCTCGTGGTTTGAGCCGCGGCGCTAAATCATACAGCATCAGCGTTTTCACCAAAGATGGCACGCACATAGGCACACACTTCGTTGCAGGCGTAAATCCTGAAACACTTACGGTGGCTACCATCGATGAATCACTTCGCGCTACTGTAACTGAGTATCAGGTAAACTGGGAAAACAATTACCGCGAAAACGGTCGCATTGGAAATAAAGTGACCGGCCTGCAACAAGCCGTTACCACTACCCTTGAACTGACCGTTGCCGGCAACCCTGATCAACTCAGCTGGACTTCCATCGAAATGGGCACCAGCGCTGCAGACCTTGCCAAGAAATAATTTCAATTCAGAACCAACCATAAAATTCCAATCCCCTGTTCGGCTAATGTGCCGGGCAGGGGATTTTTAGTGTTTAAGTGTGGGAGTGTTTGGGTGTGGGAGTGTTTGAGTTGGCGTTCGGCTGGATATGGTCGCGGAAGATCTTGGAAATGCTTCAACGCGGTAATATCCAGCCGAACGCCAACTCAAACACTCCCACACCCAAACACTCCCACACTAAAACACCTCAAACTCCGTCCGCCTGTTCTTAGCCCGCCCTGTCGGAGTATCATTGGTATCAATGGGTTGTGTTTCGCCGAAACCTTTGAATCGGAGTCTTTCTGCGGGTATAGCTTGGCCGATCAAATATTCCTGTACAGCCTTGGCGCGCGCTTCGGAGAGAGTGAGATTGGCTTTATCGTCGCCAATATTATCGGTATGGCCGTTGATCTGAATATTCAGGGTTGGATTTCCGGTAAGGAGTTGAGCCAAACGGTCGAGTTCTGTTTTCGATTCAGGCATCAGAGTAGCTGATCCACTTTCAAAAAACACATTGCGTAATACAACCGGTTTAGCACCACCTGCACTGGCAACAGGTTGCAGGTAAATGTTCAGGGTAAAAGGCTTTTCAAACGTGGCGCTGTCTACTAAATTGAAATTTTCAGAAAAAAACAAATACTTATCCTTTCCCACGGTCAGGGCATAATCCTTGCCTGCGGGTAGACACACCAGAAAGGTGCCGTTTGAACGGGTATTAGAAGACGCGAATACTTTACCGCTTTTCAGGTCAACAAATTCTACTTTGGCAATGATCGGGTTTCCAGTCATGGCATCTCTTACCACCGCTTTGGCATAGGTAATTGGTTGAGGTCTGGCAAATTCCGGCATTTCGAAGGAATATAAATCCAGGCTCCCGCGCCCGCCGGCCTTATCGCTGGAATAATAAGCCGTTCGCCCATCCAGGCTCACCACCAACATACCTTCGTTTCCTTTGGTATTGATAGGGCATCCGAGGTTTTCCGGAGGACCCCAGGATCCGTCAGGTTGTTTGCGACTAAAAAACAGGTCGCTTCCACCCATGCCGGGCAAACTGTCGGAAGAAAAATACAGCGTTTGGCCGTCGGGGTGTAGAAAAGGGCTTTGTACAATACCACCTACATTGATATATGATGGCAACTTTTCCGGTATTTCCCATTTTCCGGATGCATTCCGTGAGGTTTGCCAAAGTTCTACCGGTGGGGTTACCCCGTCTTTGCCACGGGCAAAAAGGAGGGTTTTGTTATCTGCGCCAATCGTAGGCTGGGATTCCCATATTTCCGAGTTAATGGTGGCGCTGAAAGGTACCGGACTGGTCCAGCCTGTGCTTTTCAGCTGCGACCAGTAGAGGTCGCAAGCGCCTTGAGCTCCTTCATCCGGACGATTGCAGCCCGTAAGTGCCAGCCAGGATCCATCTGGGCTGATAGACTGTGCCGCTTCGTTATATATATCAGTGTTGATTCCGGTCAATGGTTGAGCGGTTTGCCAGGCGCCGTTTTTGTATTCTGAGCGGTAAAGGTTTTCATCACTCCCTCCGTCACGACGTGTAAATACCAGCGTCCCTTCTGCCGTGAGTGAAGGGAAATACTCCATCCATCGGGTATTTATGGAGTCGCCGAGCGATTTTTGGGAAAATGGATGTGGTTTTTTGACGGCTTCTGCAGCAAACCGTGCTGAAGCAATGAGGCGATCGGCCAATTTGGCCCGTTTGACATTTTTAGGGTTGCTGCGCAGATATGCGGCAGCATGATCCGCACATTCACTGAATTTATCCACTTCCCATTCCGTTTGAGCCAGGAAGAAAAAGGCTACCGGAGCATATGTACTGTCCATGGCTAGTGCTTCTTCAAAGTATTGCTCGGCTTTGTAGAAATCCCGCATGGTGACATAATTGTCGGCCAGGGCAAGTTTTGCGTCAATAAACAAAGGGTCTGCTTTGAGTGCTTTTTCAAAATATCCCAGCGCGATATCCGGCTGACCCAGGTCTGAATGACTTTTTCCCGCTTTAAAAGAGGAAAGCGCGCTGGCAGAAGTGTTCTGAGTAGTAGTATAACGTTGGCAAAAAAGTGCTCCGGGGCAGAGCAACAGGGTAAAAAACAGAGTACGAAGCTTCATTCCGGAAAAACGTTTTTCAGTAAAAGATTGTTGCCCCCATACCTCACATTCCCCTCATTCTCCACATTCCCCACATTCCCCTACAGGCAATCCCAGTCATAAAGCACATGGGAAAAATCCCGCGCCAGCAGATCCTTTTCCCGTATGAAAAAGTGTCCTACGCCCATATCGCCCCACATGAGATCCATGGTTTCGTCGGAATCCAGTTGCAGCAGCAGCAGCATAGGGTCTTCGGGTCTGCGCGGATCGTCTTGTGTAAAATAGGCGTAACCACCCACCTTGTGTCCTTGAGCGCGCAGTGATTTTTCAAAGGTTCCCATTACGGCCCATTCCTGTTCGCCAAACTGCCGGAAGAAATCTGCGCCGAAATGTTGGTAGAACCGGTAGTCCGTAATAGGAGCCACTTCTTCTGCCAGAGAAAAGGTAAGCGGGTAAGATTCATCGGGGTGGTGCGGCAGCATATCTTCGTCGCTCTCTATATAAGGTAGTTTGTTTTGTAGCGATGCAGGGTTTTGTTCCACTATTTCATGAAAGAGCACCCTGAAATAATCGGAGTTTTCACCGTTGTCGAAGTTCATTCCGTAGAGATCATCGTCGTTGATATAAAACTGCACAATGCCTTTTTCCGGGAATGGTGTTAGCGGGGGCATATCGGCGAAGTTGAGTTGGGCCAGGAAAAAGAGGGGGCGGCCGTCGGCTCCTTTGGGCCATTCAGCATTTTTGGGCAGATAGGGTTGGCCGCCCACTTTACTTTCCCAGGGGCGGGTATTTCGGGCTTGTTGGGCCTTTACTTTGATAAAAGATTGCCGGGTTTGGAGCAGGGTGTCCCGGAAGGATTCCATTTGAGTGGGCAGATTGAACTTAAACATGGCCAAAAGTGCTGATTTTAGGCCTCAAATGTAGGGTTAAAAAAAATTGTGAAAAAAACTTTTCAAACTACTTGCTGAAAAGTGAAAAGGGTTTTTACCTTTGCGTCCCCAAAACAAAAAGAGCTTCTGATATCACACTTCAAAAGTGTTGATTTTTGATAAAAGTTCATTGACAAGACTGGAAGGAATAGCAGTAGAAGAGAAAGAGTAATCGAGCAATCGGGCAGCCGTAAGGTTGCTTGAAGAACAATACTTGGTTTAAATTAGCCAGGCAAAGAGATGGAAGTGAATAAGGGCGTATGGGGGATGCCTTGGCTCCCGGGGGCGACGAAGGACGTGGTAAGCTGCGAAAATGCGCGGGGAGGTGCAAACGACCGTTAATCCGCGCGTGTCCGAA
>JBIKUE010000011.1:0-72914 GCA_044347755.1 Saprospiraceae bacterium | reverse complement strand
TGCGGCAGCGCGTTTGTCGGTTCGTAAGAAAAACACTATCCTTTTCAAAAAGTGACGAAATGCACGAGTTATACCTACATCTCTTCGTTTACAACTACAATATTTCACTCGCAAAATGACACCACCCCTATTTTTTTATAATCAATTGATCCAGGCCTATGCGTGATCTCGTGGAACTTGTGGGATTGGTTAACAAGACCAAGTTAAAAGGAAGCGGTATGCTAAAATTCATCATCGAGCCAGACTCGAAGATGGAAACACTCTTCAACGCTTTACTTGACAAAAAAATTGAATCAGACGAAGATGCCAAATCTCTTTTCAAAAAGGGGGATGGTGATGATGTGAATCTAACCAGCCTGAAAAACAAGTTGAAAGAGCGGCTTTTAGATGCCATCTTTCTCCTTGATTTTAAGGATGCTAACTTCACAAATCGTCAGAAAGCATTCTTCGAATGTTATAAAAAATGGTCTGCAGCCATGACGCTGCTGATCCGAAATGCCAAAATTACAGGCATTGATGTGTTGGAGCGGCTGCTCAAGCACGCCAAACACTTCGAGTTTACAGAACTGACGCTCGATATTATTCGTGTACTTCGTCTTCAGTACAGCACCGTGGATGGTGATCTGGAAAAATATGAGGACATGAAGGCGCAGTATCTGGAATACGAGAAGATTTGGCAAATGGAGAGTAAGGCGGAGTTTTTCTACTCCGAGTTGATGGCGCAATATACCAACAGCAAATCTACCAAGGAAGAAGTTACCCAACAGGCAGAGGAGTATTATGCAGAATTGAAGCCTTTTATGGCGATCTGCCCATCGTTCAAGCTTCATCTGTTTGGCAAGATGGTGCATCTGCTGATCTACAATAGCATTAATGATTACGTCGGGACAGCCAAGCTTTGCGAAGAAGCCATTGCCTTTTTTGATAAAAAGGATTACGACAGTGGTCTGCCGTTGCAGGTATTTTACTACAACCTGATCGTTTGTTATCTGCAGTTGGGCGAATTTGATAAAGGCCAAAAGGCTATCGAACGCTGCGAATATTTCTTTGAAGAGGGTTCCTTTAACTGGTTTAAGCTCCAGGAATTGTTCTTCCTGCTCGCGGTTCGTACAGGACACTGGGAAGAAGCTTACCATCTTTATGAAAGGGTGACCAACTACCCTCGCTTCGAGGAAAAGCAAATCCAGATTGTGGAAATGTGGCGCATTTTCCAGGCCTATGTTTTCTACCTCATTAAAATAGGAAAAATCCCGGATTCCATCCTCAGCGAACGATCCAGACGCTTCAAAATGGGCAAGTTTATCAACGAGATCAACTTGTTTGCCAAAGATCGAAGCGGTATGAATATCAGTGTCCTGATTGCCCAAATCCTTTACGCTATCGCAGAAAAAGATTACAAAAAATCCTCAGATCGCATCGAAGGTATTGAAAAGTATTGCAGCCGTTACCTCAAAGGCGATGCTACTTTCCGCAGCAATTGTTTCATAAAAATGCTGTTGCAGGTGCCACAAGCCAACTTCCACCGGGAAGCTTCCAGCCGTAAAGCCGAGCGATACTTCAAACAACTTCGTACGGTTCCACTGGATGTGGCCACCCAGGCCCACGAAATAGAGATCATTCCCTACGAAATGCTCTGGGAAATGGTGCTAGAATCTCTACAGATGAAAATCTGGAGCGGGAAATAGCAGACCGTTTTCCCTTCACTACCAGGAGGCTGTCTCTTTTCATCAGGGCTACTTACTTCTCATCCTTACAACCGGGCAGATCATTTCTTCCAGACTAATGCCTCCGTGCTGGAAGGTGTTACGGTAATAGTTGTGGTAGTGGTTGTAGTTGTTGGGATACAGGAAGAAATAGTCTTCTTTGGCAAAGATAAAAGTACTGCTGATGTTCGGGCGAGGCAGTCCGGCTTTAAGGGGGTCTTTGATTGCCAATACATCCCGTGCTTCATATTGCAGGTTCCTGCCAACTTTATAGCGCAGATTAGTGGTGGTTTCACGATCGCCCACCACTTTAGAGGGGCTTTGAACCCGGATCGTTCCGTGATCGGTGGTTACAAACAATTGCACATCACGGCCTTCCAGTTTTTGCAAAGCCGTCCACAACGGAGAGTGCAGGAACCAGGAGCGCGTGAGTGAACGGTAGGCACGCTCATCGCCGGCCAGTTCTTTGAGTACTTCCATCTCTGTGCGCGCATGCGAAAGCATATCGATGAAATTGTACACAATCACCGTAATATCGTTGTTCAAATAATGTAAAATATTGTCATTCAGGTCTTTACCGTGATTGACATTGGTTACTTTGACATAATCCCACTTCACAGGCTTGCGGAAAGAACGTTCTATTTGCTTGCCCAGGAAGAAATCTTCAAACATGTTTTTCCCGCCTTCATCGGTGTCGTTTTTCCATTTGTCAGGGAAATTTTTTTCGATATCGGAAGGCATCATGCCGGCAAAAATGGCGTTGCGGCTGTATTGGGTTGCGGTGGGCAGAATGCTGAAAAAGTACCCTTCATTTTCCGTGCGGAACTGCTCGTTCAAGATAGGCTCAATCGTTTTCCATTGGTCGTAGCGTAGATTATCCAGCAGTACTACGATGGTTGGTACGCCATTGCCAATATGTGGAAAAATATGTTTCCGCATCATGGAGTGCGACATGATCGGGCCTAATTCTTTAGTTCGATCCACCCAGTCAAAGTAGTTCTTGATGACAAACTTGGAGAACTCTGTATTTGCCTGTTCTTTTTGCTGCGACAGGATTTCACTCACACCGGTGGCCTGGTTGGCATCGACCCTCATTTCCCAGTTTACAATTTTCTTGTAAGCCTCCACCCATTGGGTTTGGTCCAGACCTCCCGTTATTTCCATGAAAATTTCGCGGAATTCCTGTTGATAATTCTGGGCAGTTTTTTCGCTTAACAGGCGTTTGTTATCCAGAATTCTTTTGAGGGTGAGCAGAATTTGGTTGGGATTGACAGGTTTGATCAGGTAATCGGAAATTTGACCGCCAATGGCGTCTTCCATCACGTGTTCGGCTTCGTTTTTAGTGATCATCACCACCGGAACGTTGCGATTGAGCGCCTTGATTTTCATGAGTACCTCCAGGCCTGTGAGCCCGGGCATACTTTCATCCAGGAACACCACGTCAATATCTGATGCCTGCTCTGCATAAAGGTCCACGGCATCATAGCCATTCGTGGCGGTCACTACATCATATCCCTTGCCTTGGAGGAACATCAGATGTGGTTTGAGGAGATCTATCTCGTCGTCGGCCCAGAGGATTTTTGACATAAAAAGGGTGGTGGGAAATTGATGAGTGATTGATTAATCTTTCAGAGAAAGGTATGAAATGAGAAAATGGCAATGTATATAATATTTGCGCCAGGGTTTAGTAATTATTTAACCCTTCGCCTGAAAATGGACGTCCTGGTGAAGTCTGGCGTGTAGGAAACAGGCGCCATTCTATCCTCCAGTACATCAAATTCACTTTTCAGAATTTCTGTGAAAGGTTCCAAATAATAGCTGCGTTCGGTGTTGTCAACAACCAATAGTCCTCCATGCTTCAAATAGGGTAAGGATTGTTGAATGCAGGAAGGTCTTGCCCGGCCATCAACTAAAACGAGGTCAAAGTATTCTGTCGGGAATTGCTGAATGGTTTTGGCATATTTTTCAAAACTTGAACCGGCGTGTTCTTTCATCCTGCTTTTATAATCATTTGGATTGGTATAAGAGCGTTCTTGTCCATTTGAAACGGGTTCAGGTTGAATGAAAAAACCTTTCCAATGCTTGATGTTTTTTGAAGCAACAATATCATTGAGCGTTTTAAACCAATCCTGGTTGTCTTCAACAGTTGCAACTTCGGCGACATTTTTGCTGAAGAACAAGGTTGATCCGCCTCCGCCGTACTCAAAAACCTTAAATTCAGGGCGAATTTGCTTTTCCAGACATTCAATGGCGAGGTAATTAATCCAGGGCAATTCATCGTTAATAGAGTTCCGCTCAGGAGCAAAGGAGTCCTTCCATCGGCTATAGTAAGACCAAATTTTCTTAAAATGGTCCAGACTTTGTGCATATCTAATTGACTGCCAGGCAAAAAACGCCAGGGATTTTTTCCACGCCATTATGGTTCTTTTTTATGCAAAGGAAAACAAAAGCGACCATCTAAACACACAGGCCCAAAGGCTGCAGCAAAAAAATCACCAGCCCGGGATAAAATTCAACCCAAACCGCCAGCTTCGCTTATCCTCCGGGGCACTGATGGGCAACGCAAAATAAGGCTCTAAAACCAGATATCCCATCAGATTTACCCGCAGAGATACACCGGTAGACAAGATCGGAGTATGCTGGATAAAAGCATCTTTCTTCAGGTCTTCTGTTTCAAAGAAGGACAAGCCGGCATCAAAGAACAGATTCAGGTCTGTAAGCAGGAAATTGGACTTGAAAAGCGACAACTGCCTTGGACCGGTAAATGGTATTCGTATTTCAAAATTACCGATCAACATTTTACTCCCTACTGTGCGGAAAATGAAAAGTGAGTCGGTTCTGGAATCATATACATCCTGGTCGTAACCTCGTACAAAGAACGAGTTCCCGGCAAACAAAGGAAACTGAAGGCTGAATGCAGTGGACTCTTCTCCTGTACGCGCATAAGCCAGTCCGCGCACGGCAAACGTAAATGGCTTGGCGTAAAAATACCTTCTTCCATCTGCCAGGAATGTGGTGAAATTATAGTCTCCCAGGAGGTATTGTTCTACCCCAACCCGATAGCGCCAGCCTTTCAGCGGAGCCGTGAATCCAAAATAGGAATTGTCGCCTACAAAGGCGGCCTGGATGTTATTCAGGTTCAACGCAGCGCCCTTGGGCAGTCGCTGACGATCCGACCCGTAATAGGATATTATGTTGCCAAATTGATCAAAAGTGTAGTAATCGTTGTACTCTGTAACCCGATTACTGAAAAATTCAGTCGATGCACCCAATTCCACGCGCTTGGTTACAGAGAACGGGTAAAACACAGTGGCGCCTATGCGTTGCTGAAATACCCGGCTTATCCCTAAGATTTCTTTGAATAATGGAAGGGGGCCGGATGGCGTTTCCACGGTCACAACTTCCCCGCGCTGATAAAATCCATTTTGGAACGCAAAATGGTAGGCATTGATCCCCCAGCCGATACGGTGTTTTTGGTTGATGTACGATATTTGCCCACCAGCATCCTGAATATCACCATTCAAAACTGCGCCAGCATACAGTTGGTTATTGCCCAGAATATCGTTGAAAAGGGCATCCACACCGCCAGCAAGGCCGGTTTGTGCACCAAAACCACTGTTGCCGGTATTTACACCTACCCCGGTACTGCCACCCAGATAATCCAGCTGGAATTTTGGACGGAATTTCTTGGCCTTCATTTGCGGATTCTCCTCCAATGCATTGTCCATAAGCCGCAAACCAATATTCACCATATCTTTTTGCTTTGGGTTAAATGGAGGCAAAGCAGCAGCTACCTGGTCTACAGCTGATGGTTCCACTTCCTTGGCTTCAAAATCTGCGTCCTTAGCCTGATGGATGATATAACTCCCCTTACTGTAATAGGTATACAAAATCTTGTCGCGATCATCAGCTACGCTGATGGCAGGGGAGTAAGGCGTTATCCCGGTAATCCCGGTCATTAAATCGGTAAGTTGGTACACTTTTTTAGTGCTCACATCATACCGATAGAGGTTTCTGCGGCCGTCCCGGTTGCTCAGGAAGAATATGTTTCCGGTTTTATCATACTGCGGATTCATATTGTCTGACCCGGGAAACACATCAATGTTTTCTACCCTTTCGGTGACCATATCCATCACAGCCAGGTTCATGGTGTAGGCGCCGTTTGTTCTGCCCCGGTCTATGCTCAGAGCATCTGTAGAGAATGCCAATGAGGTACCGTCGGCACTCCAGGTGGGAAGGATTTCCGAGTAACGATCGTTGGTAAGCCGTTTAACTTTTTTGGATTTAAAAGTATATTGATACAAATCCGTTTGGCCGTTCACCAGGCCGGTTACCACGATGCTTTTACCATCCGGACTCCAGGCAGGATTGCTGAACGCAGGAACACCCGGAATTTTGATTTTCTGGATTTTTCGGCCTTTAAATATGTCTTTGACTATCAACACACTGCGTCCTTTTTCATAGGCATCAAAGGCAAAGCGCTTGCTGTCTGGACTCCAGGTGCCTGCACTTTCCAGGTAATTGAGGTGATCGGTATCGCCATTGGAGGTGGTACTGTACACCCGGCGCATTACCTTGCCTGTTTTGGCGTCTGCCAGGAAAAGATCCGTAGAGAACAGGTTTTTTTCCGAGAGAAAAATCACATATTTCCCATTAGGACTGAGTACGGGAGAAATGTTCATTTGGCCGGCATTGTCGTTGTCCAGCAGGATTTTTCCTGGCAAATCTTCTTTTTTACCTTTGATAGCCCAGCGGCCGTAGTGATCCTTCAATGTACGGCGCCAATGGTTGGAAAGTGAGTCGACAGAGATACCCAGGGTAAGTGGAACAGCGTTTTGCAGCCCGTATTTGGCGGTATTCATAAACAGGGGCTCAATCGCTTCATCGGAATAAATACCAGTTATAAAGCCCCAAAAAGCCTGTCCCCAACGATAGGGGAAGTATTTGCCGTTATCCAGATCCTTGATACGTGGTACCTGGTCATTCAGTACTGCATCACGCATCCATAAGGAGGTATTCGCATCAATACGCCCGATGCTGAGGTACTCGGCCAGGCCTTCAATCATCCAGAGCGGGATGTTGGCCAGATTGCGCATGCTCGTAGAGTCGCCGTTCAATACCATATTGTATTGGAACGCATGTACCAGCTCGTGCCCAATGACATGGTGTGTTTGCTGATTGGTTGGGGCAACCGGGAAAACTACCCGGTTGCGCAAGCCTTCGGTAACACCTCCGGTTCCCACGCTGATATCACCCATGATGGCGTTCGTTTGCTGGAACCCGGCGTGATCGTTGTAAATGATCAGCGGATTTTTGGTGGTGAAAGTGTCTTTCAGGACTTTGGAATGCATATCATACCAAAGCTCTGCAGATGCTGCTATTTCTTTAAGCTTTTCCGGATTATCCAAATAATCATATATAACAAAGTGCTCAGTTTCTGTCACCTTGAAGGGTTGTTGATTGTATCGTGGTTTATTCCGGCCGAAGTACTGAGCATGCAGTGCACCGCTCAGCATTACAAAAATCAGGGTGGCAATAAAAATCGTCCGTTTCATGGTATAGATGGTTTGAAGTATCCCGGAATAGAATTTCGGGAAATTTGAAGGTCTTGAAAAATATTTAAGCCTCGCTAGAGGTGAACCAATTTAGTAACTGAAAAACTGAAGTGATGATTTTGGGGTTTGATTAGGCGTTTAGAGTGCGTTATGCGGGACATAATAAGCGATAAACAACGAAATCAGGCGCCAAAAGCAACCTTCAGTTTTTTAGGGACTAAGTTGGTTCACCTCTAGAGGCGCACCAATTGTTGTATCCCGGAATGTTATTCCGGGAAGTTTGAGGGGGCTGAAAAACATTTGAGCTTCGCCAGTGATGCAACATTTGTCTTTTTAACAGTTATTGACGCAAAAAAGCTATGCAACAGATGTTAGGGTTGCGTTAAATGCGTGCGAAAGGTAAAGGGCTTGACAAATTCTCTCAAAGAAAAAACGGGTTTGGCGCTTTCCCTCTTCCCTTCATACATTCGCGCCATAAACCCCCATAAGCCATCGGCGGCTAAACCCGCCGCTACATAAACCCCCATAAACCCATAAACCCAGCATAAACCCCATAAACCACATAAACCACATTCATGAAAGATACCATTCTCCTTGTTGGCGCCGGTGGTCAGATCGGCACCGTATTGACAGAAGCCTTGCGGAAAGCATTTGGTTCAGATCAAGTGGTTGCCACAGATTTGCGCCCGCTGGAAAATCAAAACGGCCCTACCGAAATACTGGATGCGTTGGACGGGCAGGCGCTGGCAGAATTGGTGAAAAAGTACAAGGTTACCCAAATATATCACCTCGCCGCTATCTTGTCGGCCACGGGAGAAAAAAATCCGATGTGGGCCTGGGACATCAACATGCGCAGTCTGTTCAATGTGTTGGAAGTTAGCCGGGAACAACAGGTGGCTAAGGTTTATTATCCTTCATCTATTGCTGTATTTGGTTTGGAGGCATCTCCTGCCATGACTCCGCAATACACGGTATTGATTCCGGGCACCGTATATGGTATCAGCAAGGTAGCCGGTGAAAACTGGGCAAATTATTATTTCAAAAGGTATGGCCTTGATGTGCGATCCCTGCGTTATCCTGGTATCATTGGTTATGAAAGTATGCCAGGAGGCGGCACTACTGACTACGCCGTTGATATTTATCATTATGCGGTGCAAAACAAACCTTACGAATGTTTTTTGCGTGCCGACACGCCGTTGCCTATGTTGTACATGCCGGATGCGATTCGGGCTACTCTGGAATTGATGGAAGCGCCGGCTAATCAAATCATGGTTCGTACCAGTTACAACCTGGCCGGCATGACCTTTAACCCAGGCGAAATTACCGCCAGCATTCAAAAAGAAGTTCCTGATTTCAAGGTTAGCTATGTACCCGATTTCCGGCAAGCTATTGCCGACTCCTGGCCGGCGTCGATAGATGATTCTGCGGCTCGCAGGGATTGGGGCTGGATGCCGCAATACGATCTGGATGCTATGACCCGCGATATGTTATTCCATTTGCGGAAGCAATATGGCCTTTAACCATATTATATCTTAACGAAGACAACATACAGCCGGATTAGGAGATATTCTCTATATTACATCGTTTTTCAAGGCAATCTTATGCAATATTTCAGCCATGAGAAAGATGAACCTAACCCTGTTGCCCTGGGCTTTATGCCTGCTTCCATTATTGCTTGATGCCCAGGTTAGATATAAGCCGGATTCCTTGCTTCAGGTGCTCCCATCCACCCAGGGAAGGGAGCGCATTGAAATACTGCGGCATTTAAGCCGTGCATACATCGGTAGCAATACAGAAAAAGCGGTAGGATTCGCAAAAGAGAGTGTCACAGAGGCTGAAAAGCTTGGGAATGACACCTTTATTGTGCGAAGTTTGAACAACCTGGCTTCAGCGCTTCAAAATAGTGGTGATCGCCGAAACAGTCTTCCTTATCTGGTTCGTGCCATAGAAATAACCAGGAAAAACGGCAATCAAATCCAGTTGCTGGAATCCCTGGAATTTATGGCAACAGCGTACGCCGGAATGAAACAAACAGATAAGGCTTTGCCGCTGGCCCAGGAAGCCTTGCAGATCTCTGAAGCATTGAAAGATTCCGTTGGAATATTAAATGCAATGGAAATTATTGCCGCCGCGCACCGTGATTTGAAACAATATACGGAGGCTGAACAGGTGTTCAGAAAAGAAATTGCATTGCTCCGGTTTTTACCTAAACGACTGTTTGAAAAAGGACGGGTCCATGTAAACCTGGGCGAGGTGTTGATGGATATGGGGAGGCCTCTCGAAGCTGTTGTTCTTTTCCAGCAAGGGAAAGAAGCATTTGAGCAATTCGGTTATCCGGTTGGGGCATTGATTGCTACCCTGGATTTAGCTAATGGATTAATGGAAGCCTCGGATGATCAGGCAGCTCAAAAGGCTTATGAAGAAATTTTACAGGGAAATGCAATCATTGGCGATCCGGAACTTAATGCCCTTGCGCATACTGGACTAGGGGTGATTGCTATGCAAAAGCGAGCTTTTGAACAAGCCAAAGCACATTTTTCGGCCGCCGAAAAAGATGCCAATTCGGCTCAGTTATATCCCGTTCTGGAAAAAATCTACGGCCATCTGAATGAACTCTATTGTTTGATGGGCGACTACCCGACAGCCAGAATATACAGTAAAAAAGAAAAAAATTGTGCTGATTCTGTACTCACCCTGGATATTCGTGATCGGTTGAGCGAACTTCAGGTGCAATATGAAACTGCGGAAAAAGAACTTCAGATCGCACAACAAAAAAGCGAATTATATCAAACCAGCGTAGTGAACTATGGATTAGGTGGAAGCCTCCTGGCGTTCCTGATTCTAGGTTATCTGTTTTATAACCGCTTTAAACTCAGGCAAAAAGCGGAACTGGATGCTGCCGTCATAAAGGAGCAAAAACTGGGCTTGAATGCCGTTATCGAGGCCCAGGAAGCCGAGCGAAAGCGTATTGCCCGCGATTTGCACGATGGGATCGCACAGGAACTCGTGGCCCTGAAACTTGGCTTCGATGCGCTGGGCAGAAGAATAGGAAAAATATTCCCGGAGGAATCACCACGGTTTATTGAACTGGGCGAACAACTGGACAATTCCTGCACCGAAGTGCGCAGCATCGCCCATGTCATGTCGCCGCCCGTGCTCGAACAGCAGGGCCTTGCGCCCAGTCTGGAGCTCTTGCTCCGGCATACACTCACCAACGCAGGTCTGGAAGCCAGGTTCAATGCCCACGATTTGCCGCTGCAATTGGATGACAAGACAGAAATCGGACTTTATCGCATTGCTCAGGAATTGCTGAATAATGTGGTAAAACATGCCCGCGCCGCAAAAGTGGTCATGGAGTTGTTCCAGGTAGATAACCAGGTTGTGCTGCGGATAGAAGACGACGGCACCGGCTTCGACTTTGACGTTGCACGCAGTCGTGGCACCATGGGTGTTTTAAATATTTTGAGTCGTGTGAGTACACTGGGAGGTGAGTTTTTGTCGGAAAGAAGGTCGCCGCATGGAACAGTCGCCATGGTGCGGGTACCGGTGTGAAATAGTCAAATCTTGGCATCATCCATCCCTAAAAAAGTCTCGAAGTTGTCGGGAGTTATCACTGCTTGCACAGAGGGATTATACTTTTCAGTAAAAGTTTTGGGTAGTGCCATTTTTTTAGAAGTACTCCATTTGAACTCATAAGCGGCAAGTTCACCGTCCTTTTCTTCCACATAATCAATTTCTTGTTGCTGGGCAGTGCGCCAAAAAAAGCTGTTGGCCCATACTCCGTTGTAATGCAAATACTTCATCCGTTCGCTCATCAGCCAATTTTCCCATAACGCGCCGATATCTTGTCGTAACCCAGGGGGTTGAAATGATGCAATGAGTGCATTACGAATGCCATTGTCGTAGAAATAAATCTTTCGGCTGCTTTTTAATTCGTTGCGGAGGTTGCGGCTGAAAGTGCCCAAGCGAAACACGATAAAAACTTGTTCCAGCAGGTTGACGTAACGCTCAACGGTTTTTGTATCCAAGTCAACCAAATTGCTCAGTTCGTTGAAAGACACCTGATTGCCCATCTGAAAGGCCAAGGCCTGCATCAGCTTGATTAACTTTTTGGGCTTCATAATATTTTCCCACAACAAAATATCTTTGTACAAAAAGCTGTCCGTCAATACTTTGAGTCGCTCGCGTTCCTCTCCAGGGTGGGTTACTATTTCGGGGTAATAACCATAGATCAAACGGTCATGTAAAAGTCGTTTCTCTTCCAGAAGCCCATGATGTTGCACCATTTCGCCAAAGGAAAGCGGGAACATCCGGTATTCCCACTTACGCCCGGTAAGCGGTTCGTTCGTTTTGTTGGCCAGTTCAAAGGCAGAAGAACCAGTGGCCACAACCTGGACTTCAGGTATCTGGTCCGTTATCAATTTCAGTTTCAGACCAATGTCCGAAATGCGTTGGGCTTCGTCAATCACGACGTACTTTCGGCCTGCGAATAGCGTTTTAAGACGCGAAGAATTCACTTGATCAAAGAGTGCCTGCACATCGGGCTCGTCGCCATTGAGCCAAAGTGTGTTTGGGTCAGCAGCAAAGAGTTTTTTCAACAAGGTTGTCTTGCCCAATTGACGCGCCCCGAAAAGTAGGATGGCCTTTTCAGAGCCTAATTTTGTCTTAATTTTTTCTTCTAAAAACCGAGGTATCATATTTTATTGGAAAACATTCCCAAAAATACATAATATTTTTGGATTGGAATCCCAAAATACTAAAAAATATGCTTGATAAAATAAAAATCCTCCTTGCTGACGACCACCAATTGGTACGCAAAGGCTTCCGGGCATTGCTCGAAGAACTTGATTATGTGGAAATAGTGGGAGAGGCCGCAAATGGCAAAGAAGCCGTCCAATTGCTTCGCAACGGCGCCAAACCCAATGTAGCGCTGCTCGATTATGAGATGCCGCAGATGAACGGCCTTGAAGCCACTGTGGAGATCAGGCGCGACTTTTTGGGCGTTAAGGTCATCATGCTCACCATGTTGCAAAACAAGGCATTGATAGAAGAAGCCGTAACAAAAGGTGTCAGTGGATTTCTCTTCAAAAATACCTCATTGGAAGAACTCAGCGAGGCCATCCAGCGTGTAGCTGCAGGCGACACCTACTTCAGCAGCGATGTGACGCTCACCCTTCTCAAGCCCGTGCACAATCCGGATGCGCCACTCCTGGCTTTGTTATCCAGTCGTGAAATGGAGATCTTAAAGCTTGTCGCACAGGGACTCAGCAGTACGGAAATCGGCGAGCAACTATTCATCAGTCCGCGTACAGTGGATACACACCGCAATAATATTATTCAAAAACTGGAGGTGCCGGGAATTGCAGGGTTGGTACAGTTTGCCGTGCGGAATAAGCTGGTGTGATGGTGTAATGGATGTTCAGGGGCTTTGTTGGTAATTATACTGTGATTAGCGTGATTATGATGATTTGAGGAATGCAAGTGCTTGATTTCAAAATGATTGAAACCCATCCTCATTCAAAACCACTCTACGTTGACTATAAGGTGCATTTGCTTCTTGCATAAATTTTTGATTGTCAGTTACATATCTTTGACTTCCCATGCACTTTCTCAAACCAGTTGTTATCCTGTTCCTGTTTTTATGCGCCTGTAATGCCGTCAAACAGCGCGTTGCTTTACCTACTTCGAAAGACGATTGCTTCCTTATCATCCTGGGCATCACCCAGGATGGCGGCTATCCACACGCTGGATGTCAACGGGATTGTTGCCGGCTTGTTTTTTCAGGAAAACGAGGGCCCAAACTTCCCGTATGCCTCGGCCTGGTAGATCGCCAGGCGGGTAAAGTCTTTATGATCGAAGCCTCTCCGGATTTTGCCGAGCAGTGGCGGCGCTTGCAGGAAGTATCAGGTATGCCTGACAAACGCGTTCCCGACGGCATTTTGGTTACCCATGCACACATTGGTCACTATACCGGATTGATGCAACTGGGGCGGGAGGTCATGGGCGCAAAAAACGTTCCGGTTTGGGCTATGCCACGAATGGAAAAATTCCTGAGTGAAAATGGGCCATGGAGCCAACTCGTTCATCTTCAAAACATTGATTTGCAGCCGCTCCGCGCGGACAGCATCGTCCAGCTTACCGCCGACTTGCGCATCACCCCCTTCCTCGTTCCACACCGCGACGAATTTTCTGAAACCGTAGGCTACCGCATCGAATCGCCGCGCAAATCGGTGATCTTTATTCCTGACATCGACAAATGGGAAAAATGGCAGCGCGATATTGTTTCCGAGGTTCGGGCGGTTGACTATGCCCTGCTCGACGCTACGTTTTTCAAAGATGGCGAATTAACGGGGCGTGCCATGAAAGAAGTGCCGCACCCATTTGTGGAGGAAACCATGCGCCGGTTTGCATCGGAACCGGCCACCGAAAAAAAGAAATTGACTTTTATCCACCTCAATCACACCAACCCGCTGCTGTGGGATGAAAAAGCAAAGAAAGAGGTGTTGGGAGCAGGGTTTTCCATGGCGGAGGAAGGAATGGTGATTAGCCTTTGACTGGCTTGGGAAAATGAAGTTACCCCCTGCTTGTCGGTCCAATTCCCGACTTATTTCCTGAAAATACGCAAATCTGCGTAGTCCATTTACGCAAACCTGCGCGTGACTGCTGAGGTTCGGCAGCCCCACCTTTGTGTCAACAAACGGAACAAAAAAATCACTTTTAAAACGATCCTATTGATGAGAACCCATCGCACGTTCAAAGCTTCCAGTAATTGGCTCGGCGCCGTGTTATTGCTCAGCCTGTTTGGAACGGTTGCCATAACCAGCATTGATGCAGTTGTTAACTTGTACCTGTTGATTAAAATTCAATGGCACAACTTGAGTGAAAGTCTATTGATGATGCACCCACACCGAACAGTGTACCTAAAATAGGAATATGTAGGTCGAAATATCTATTTCGACGGTAAGCTGAAACGGGGCCTTTAACATACACCAAGCAGGTTAAAGCGCGCAGCTTGCTGAAGCGAGGAGCTGGCATCAACACATTTTTCACCCTTTCAAATTTTCAGTCACTATGAAAAACTTTCTTTTCAGCATGGTTTCTCTTTTGATTTTAATGCTTTCAACAAGAGATCTTCATGCACAAACACCAGTCAGAAACAAAGCCAGGGTGCAGACCGCATATCGTGAATTGAATGAAAAGCATTTTATAGAGAACCGGAACAACTCTCTGGGTGGTTACATACCCTATTGGCCCGGAGAGTATAAGCTTAGTAGCAACCCACGCACCAGTATTGAACAATATTTCGCTGCCATCCCGGATGCTACATTCAGGGTAGAGCATATCAACTCAGAGGGCAACACCGTAACCGTAGCATTAACCTGTACTGGCACATTCAAAAATAACTTCATGGACTGGGAAGCCACCGGGAGGCCTTTTTCATACCGGAGTACACAGGTATTGATATTCAATAATAAAGGAGATGTTATAGATGGGCAGTTGTTGCCTGATCCAGCGCTTTATCTCCAATGACGCATTATTCGATTGATTTTTCAAAACAGCGACATGTCGCGAGAAACCATAACTCTTTTCACACTACAACCTTTTTGCACTATGAAAAACCTGTTTTTTACCCGCCCCAGCCTCGGCGGATTCAGCACCCTTATCATGCTATTCGTGAGCCTCTTCAGCTTCAACGCCAAGGCTCAAACTTCCAAAGAGGAAGCCTCTCTGCTCAAAATGTGGGACGAGGTTTGGCAAGCATATGAAACCGGTAACGAAGCCAAAATGTGGTCGTTTTACACGGAAAACGCCTGCGAAATTTACCCTGACGGCAGCAGCATCTGTGGCGCAAAAGCTATCAAAGAGGGTTATGAAATGTTCAAAACCATGATGGATGGAACGCCCTCCTGGAGCATGACGAAACCAACAGTAACTTTCCTGGGCTCAGATGTGGCGATCTTGATCTCCGATGTTACTTCCGACATCAAACTGAAAGGCGGACAGCAAATCGGCGGCAAATCGAAGTTTGCAACCGTTGTTCACAAAGTTAATGGCCAATGGCTGATTGCATTTGACAGCCAGACGCCGGTGGTTCCAATGCCGGATGGGGGCAAGTAACCCTTGTTGCACGAGACCCGTCCTGTAGCTTCATACTGCGGGACGGATTCTCAACATGCTACCTCTTTTTCACCAATTTAAACGTACATACCACTATGAAAAACACTTTATTCTTAACCCTGACCCTGCTTGTTTTTGGCTCCAAGATGTATGCACAGACTCAAGGAGTTCTTTGGGTAGGCTCCCGCTCTGCCACTGGAGAAGCCAAAGCTGTACACAATGCCATTGCCCAATGCTATGATAGCTTCATAGCAGGCAACATGGAAAAAGGCTTCTCCGTGTATACAAACGAAGCTGTAGAAGTGGATCCAGGCGGAAATGTAACCTTCGGTAAAAAAGCCATGCTCGAAGGTTGGACGGCATTCGTGAAAATAGCTGATGAAACACCCCAATTCAAATATGAAAACGTTCAGGTGCGTATGCTAACCAGTGATGTAGCACTGGTTATATGGGACTCAGAAGCGGATATCAAAATAGGTGGCCAACAAGTAGGCGGTAAAAGCAAGGGTATGGCCGTCATGCGCAAGATTAATGGTGTATGGAAACTGGAATTTGATCAGTTGACTCCCATCCTTGGTATGCCTGCACTCGACACAGCCGGCAAAAATTGAATGATTAAATAAAATCAAGCTACACATGAAACAGATCATTGATCTCCATGCCATCGGAGAAAAACTCGAATTCAACGACGCCCGGGAGCAAACCAACGGACAACGCAGCGAAGGTCTTATGACCATTGCTGCAGGCAAAAAAGGCCCTGGCGCGCATAAACACATGCTTCAAACAGAAGGATTTGAAGTGATTAGTGGCCAGATGGTTGCCATGGTGAATGGCAAAAAAGTGATTGCCAATGCCGGAGAAACCATCATCGTACAGCCAGGGGAGTCGCACTCCTTCATCAATGGTCATGCGGACGAGCCTTTGGTGGCGAAATTCTGGTACGAACCTGCTCTAAACACCGAATGGATGCTCCAAACCATGGGTGAAGATGCTATGAAAAACGGTGGCGATTGGGAAAAAATTTCTCTGCTGCCTGCCTTGTTTATGTTTTGCAAATTGCGCAAAGAGTATCGATTTGCCGGTATGCCCTATTGGCTGCAAGATGTAATTTTTGGTATAGGAGCAGGCATTGCAAAAATGACTGGAGCGGCTAAGAAAGTGTCACTGCCGGAGTCACTATAGCCTTTATGTTTGAATAATCGCCTGGGCAATCTCTAATTATGTATTCATCCATCCGGAATCTGGTTCACGCATGGGGAATTAAGTGATAGCCACTTCAGTCCTTGACTGCATCAATGTTTCACCTAAAACTGTTAAAACATGAAAAAGATACTCAAATGGACAGTCGGAATCCTCGGCCTGCTTCTCTTTATAGTTGCCGGAACGGCCTTTTATCTACGCAACACCGCCCAAAATCGCCTTGCTAAAAAATATGATGTGCAGCCAAACGCCATTGCAATTCCCTCCGATTCAGCTTCCATCCAAGCGGGAAAAAAATGGGTTGGGGTACTATGCTCTAATTGCCACGGAGAGAATCTGGCGGGTACCAAATTTTTCGATGCACCTGATCTCGGTACCATCAACGCGCCTAACCTGACCCTGGGCGGTGTATGCAAACAATATTCCGATCTTGATTGGGACCGCGCTATTCGACATGGCGTAGCCAAAGACAGTCGGCCATTGCTCATTATGCCTTCTATTGATTTCCAATACATGAGCGACGAGCATGTCGGTCAAATCATTGCCTATCTGAAAACCCTGCCTGCTGTGGAACAATCCTGGGACTCGCCCAAAACTACTTTCCTATGCGATATTCTCTTCCAATTGGGGGCATTCGGAGATGCTTTGAATGCAGAAACGATCGATCATCACAAACCCTCCCACTATGCCCCGGAGCGGGCTTCTTCTGCCCAATACGGAGATTATCTGGTGAAAATCAGCGGCTGCCGCACTTGCCATGGCCCACAACTCAATGGTGGAAAAGACCCCAATCCAGAGGCGCCCATGGGGCCGAACCTTACACCTGGAGGTAATCTCACCAGTTGGGGGCCTGAAGGATTTATAAAAATGATGAGAACCGGAGTCACCCCATTGGGGAAAGAAATCAACGGAAAATTTATGCCTTGGAAAGAAATCGGCCACTATGACGAAGATCAGCTGGAGGCTATATACGCATACTTAATGGCCCAACCCAGTTTGGCAACTCCCGAAATCAAAAACTAAAACCTTTACTTATGCAACACCCATTCCCTTTCTCTATCGAAACAAAATACGGCGAAAAAATCACTTTCCTCGGAATGGAAGGTAACAAACTGCTGCTCGAAGGCTTCTGCGCTCCTATGGCGGGACCGGGCTTTCATACACATCTACGTCAGGATGAAGGCGTGACTGTGGTAAAAGGTAAAATCGGTTATCAAATTTTTGGCGAACCGGAACAATTCGGAGGAGTGGGTGATAGCGTGACTTTCAAACGTGGCGTACCCCACCGTTTCTGGAATGCCGGCGAAGAAGAACTGCACATCACAGGCTGGATTGACCCCGCTGAAAACGTGATCTTTTTTCTCACCACACTCTATGATGCACTGAATCAAGGCGCCGACAAACGTCCGGAAATGTTTGACGGAGCGTACCTCACATGCCGCTACAGGAACGAGTACGATGTACCGGACATGCCGGGTTTTGTGAAAAAAGTGTTGATGCCTGTAGTTTATATAATTGGCAAGTGGACAGGTAAATACGAGAAGTTTAAAAATGCGCCAAAAGCTTTTCCGGCAATGGATACCCATGAGCATTTCAGCCGTTGATCTTGGCAAAGCTGAACGCTTTTTTTATCTGAGTGGATTGGTGAGGCATGAGGAATGGTGATATTTCACTGCGGCCCTTCTAACCTGTCAGGTGGGAAGGGCCTTTTTAAAACTGCTCCTCCCTACCCAGATACCCTCCCCTGGCCCGCCACAATGGATCTGCGTTATCCATCATTTTGCGGATTACCTGATCGTAGTTGAGCCAAAGATAATTTTCGGCTCTTGCCTGCACCTGATTGTCAAAATCATACAAGGCAAGGGAAGGATATAATTGCCCTAACATTGGCGGTACATCCGGCAGTATATACAGCACTGGCCCGTTGGACGGCGGTATAATTACCTCCCAATTGATTTTTGGTGTGGTGTTTTTAGCGCGGGTGAGTGTGAGTACATCAAAATTCCCTATACAATTTACAGCCACAGCCCGATTGTTGGAAAGGGTAGTGGCTCCCAAATCAAAAGAGGGTACCGGTAAACTGGAGGGTACTGCAGGAAAAAATTGATCAATGTGGTAAGCATAGCCGCCAGCAGTTCCTGTAGGGCCGTAAGCAGTTAGTCGAAACAGATCAATGTAAGGCCGGTTTGGGTCAAACAGATCGTTGTTGACCGGCTCAAATACCTTTCTGGAATCATACGCTGGAATTTCCCCCCCCGGAGCCCGGATATGCTCAGATAGCGGAAAGAATTCCAGCTTTGCCGTATCTACTACACCATCCAGTTTGTATTCCCAGGTGGTTACAAAGGGGAAGCCAAGGTTGAGCGATGGTGCGAAATTGCCCAAAAATTGGGTAGATACATTTATGGTACTGGCATCTACCACTGGACCCATGTTGTCAAAAGTCAGAAACCGCCAGAATGGTTCTCCATTAATCTGAACCCTAACCCAGCATCTACCGGTGTTGTTAACCAGATATTCTCCATAATAATTGTTGAGTGCCTGTGGCCTGGAAAGCGTCAGGGCATCAGAAACGACTATTGAATCGAGGGTGTTGAACCCTGTTAAAGAAAACCGGAGCGTGGAAACCTGATGAAAAAACAAGTCCCTCAGTCGGATTTGCCGGCCACTTTCAACATCGGTATAGGTAGTAAGTGTCAGCGTGGTATCCTTCACTCCGGAGCCGGGAGCCTGCAAAGTGCTGATTTTCAGAAGAGTTACATCAAACAAATCCCGCGGACTGCTGCCTGGCACCTGGATATGTGCGGTATCTTCACCAGGCAGCCAGCGGAATGCAACTGTTTCACCTTCTTCATCAGACAAAAATATGGCATACTTAGCCTGTACTTCAAAAAAATCATTTTGAACCTTAAGTTCAAAAACAGCTTCAGGTGGAGGAGGTAAGACCGCTTTTTCGCAGGAAAACAAGCCGGCAAGGATCGTAAAAAAAATCAGGTAGCGGAAATGGTTCATGAGTAAATCGGTTTTGAGTAAAATGTCCGAGGTTTGCGGGGAAAATTCCTTCATACAAATCCTCTTCTATGAAATCAGTTGCAGTGTATTGCGGAGCCAATAAAGGCTTTCATCCCTGGTTTGCCGAAGCCGCAGCCGAATTGGGTAAAACATTGGCCAATCGTGGCATTCGGGTAGTATTTGGCGGCGGGAGCGTAGGCTTAATGGGCGTTATTGCTGAAGCCGTTCTGGCTGAAGGCGGCCCGATTACCGGTATTATTACCAAACAACTCAACGAACTTGAACTTGGCCATTCAGGTGTCAAAGATATGATTATCGTGGATACCATGTCGGAACGCAGGGATTTATTGATTCGAGATACTGACGGCGTTATAACACTGCCGGGTGGCTATGGTTCCATGGATGAGTTCTTCGAGGCGCTTACCCTTGCCCAACTCCACCAGTATAAAAAACCTATTGGACTGCTAAGTCTTCGCGGTTATTATGATCCACTGCTTCACATGCTCGATAATATGGTAGAAAATGGCTTTTTAAAATCTGAAAATCGCCAATTATGTATCGCCGCAGACACCGTGCCAAACTTGCTCAGTGCCATGGAGGCATATGAGTACAGAGCGGTGGAGAAATGGCAAGTATGAGTGTTTGAGTGTGGGAGTGTGGGGGTGTTTGAGTTGGCGTTGGACTGGGCTATTCAAGAATTTGATAAAATCTTGTTCTTTTAGTTCTTTGCCCCTTGAGCCATCAAGCCCAACGCCAACTCAAACACTCAAACACTAAAACACCCCGCTATTCGTCCGGTAAATTAAGGTTGTCATGGTTTGTCCTACTGCCTTGAGCACATTTTTGTCAATGACGTTGATATTATCAGAATGGGTATGGTGGTGAGCGCCAAAAGGACTGTTACCATCGTTGGGCAGGCTGATAATGTCGATCATCGGAATGCGTGCATTACGGATCACAAAAAGGTGGTCGTCTGTGATGCCTCCTCTGTTCTCCGGAATAAAATATTGATTGTATCCAAGGTTGTTAGCCAGATCCCAGACCCTATCTACCAACTCTGGAGCTACTTCTCTGGAAATTCCTTCTTTGTAAAATTTTGCGCCTTGTGCGCCCACGAGATCCAACAGGATGGCGTAATAAGGAGAGTATCCGGGCCTGTGGAGATTTTTGGACCAATATTGTGATCCCAGACACCAGGTTTCTGATGCCCCGTCGTCGTTACCGTTATCTTCCAGATCAAAACAGATCAGGTCTACCCCAATGTCGACCGGGTTTTGTTGAAGGATCCGTGCAATTTCCAGTAATACCCCTACGCCACTTGCGCCATCATCAGCACCGTCAATGGCTTTGTTTTGGTTTTTGGTGTCTTTATCGGCTTCATTGCGGCTATCCCAGTGAGCCGCCAGGCAAACCCTTTTACTGATTTCAGGCTTGTATTGGGCAATGATATTCACGCCATTCATGGTGCCACCCTTGTAGTATGGGGCGCTTACCTTTTGTTCAATGACAGAAAACCCATAGCGCTTAAACTCCTTAACCAACCATTCTCCACATTTTTTGTGCGCAGGAGTATTAGGTACCCGTGGACCAAATTCCACCTGTTTTTTTACAAAGGCAAAGGCGGAGTCTGCAAGAAAATCAGGGGCTGTAACTTTCGGTACATTGGAAACAGGCGGGGGCGGGGACGGGGTGGGGTTGAGGAATGGGCGTGCCACATAAGCAATGGCGACCAGCAGCAACACCGCGATCAGAACATAGGCCATTACGGGGCGTTTTGTATGTTTACTCATAAATTGAATTGAATTTGGCAGTGCAAAGAACGAAGTTTTCCAGGTCCTATTTTTCAAGACGCATGGTAATCTTCTTTTTGAATACGCACTATAGTTTTTCCCAGGGCCAATAAGGTTTGATCACTACAGGTATAATACGGTCAGTTGCTTTTTCAAACCAGCGAAGTGGCGCCTGGGTTTTGTCGCCGGTTTGGGTGTCGCATTTGAAAAACAAATAATACAGTTGAATACAATGCCCTACCCGGGTCAGCAAGGAGTCCAGTTGGCTATGTGGCGAAGGACGTCTGCGTTGGGAAAGCCATTTATAATAAGCATCATCATGCGTTTCAATAATGTCCAAAATGGCAACATCAGAGGTGTAGTGAGCCATAAACCGTCGTGCTAAGGCTCCATGATGCTTGGTCCAGTCGCGTGGTTTGGTTCTGCTTTCGGCATGTTTAAAGGTGTCATGTGCAAAGGCGATCAGTCGCAAGCGCGCACGATCCTCGAGCGCCAGGTTAGGAATGGCATTGATATTGTCCAGTACTTCCTTCACGTGCAAGGCCACTTTACCCTCAGGGTGTCCGAAGCGAGGCTCTCCCCACCAAAGGCCATGGCGGAATTCCGGCAATTCCAGCAAATGCCGCTCCAGTTCCGTTTCCGGTTGAAGTAGTGATTCAAGTGCGGGCATTTGCGACAAAAAACGGTGGTTCACAGCAATTGGTCTATCGATTGATGTTATTGGTCGGTGTGGGCAAAACAACTCATTTCAGCTTAGCGTTTTTACTGGAATGAGTTTGGAAGTGGCTTTGCTTCAAACTGGTTAACAGCAAGTTAAATTGGGTTTTTGTGGCAGCAATCCACTTTCAAGAACGTTTTACATAAGTTATTTTTGCAACTAAAATTAAACTTTGAAAGTATGAATAAATTGTTGTCAACGGTACTGGCTGGCGCAGTTGGTGGTATGATCACCCTGGCAACAGCCAAAATGCTCGAAAAACCTCAGATTTCCCAAGCCTCGGAGCAGCAAACTTACTCCAAACAAGTGAACTATGGAGGGGCTCCGGTACCTTTTGATTTTACCAAAGCAGCCGAACGTTCAATGCCTGCGGTGGTCCACATCAAAGCTTCAGAGAGCAGGGAGGCTGCTATCCAGCGTCAGCGTGATTCCCGCTATTCAAACCCGTTCCAATATTTCTTTGGGGATAGCTTCGGGTTTGAGCAACAGCCGCGGTCTGGAACCGGTTCCGGAGTGATCTATTCGGAAGACGGGTATATACTCACCAACAACCATGTGGTAGAGTTTGCCGATGAATTTGAAGTTACCCTGCACGATAACCGCGAATTTCGTGCCCGCCTGGTTGGTCGCGATCCCAACACCGATATGGCGGTTATAAAAATTGACGCCAATAATCTTCCGGCGATTGATCTTGGAAATTCCGACGAAGTAAGAGTAGGGGAGTGGGCACTTGCGGTGGGAAATCCATTTGATTTAACCTCTACGGTTACTGCAGGTATTATAAGCGCTAAAGGACGCGATATTGATATCATCAAAGGCGGAAAGGCGATTGAATCCTTTATCCAAACAGATGCAGCCGTGAATCCGGGCAATTCCGGAGGCGCATTGGTAGACGTTAATGGTAAGTTGATTGGTATCAACTCTGCCATAGCTACTCCAACAGGTGTGTTCGCAGGATATTCATTTGCGATACCTGTTAATCTGGTTAAGCGGATCGCTGATGATCTGGTGAAATATGGAGAATACCGCCGCGCTTATTTGGGTGTTAATGTAGCTACAATGGATACCCACGTAGCTAAAGAGCTGGGCATTCCGTTTATGCAAGGCGTAGTGGTAGCAAGTTTGGATCCTGAAGGCTCTGCTGCCATCTCAGGGGTGCAGGAAAATGATGTAGTAACTAAAGCAAATGGCAAAAATGTGACAACTACTTCTGAACTAATGGAGTTGATAGGACGTTCTAAAGTGGGCGAAACATTGGTGCTGAACGTAGTGCGAAATGGTAATACTCAGGAAATACCGGTTCGATTGAAAACACGCACTAACAATAATTAAGTCAATAAGCCGTTTGAAACGGCTCCAAAGATAAAAAGTTGGTTTTTCGTTTTGTTTTGATGTGCCGGCCTCTGCGAAATGCAGGGGTCGGCTTTTTTTCTGCTTCTACGCCAACGCATTTGTTTTATTCCCCGTCTTGCATGCACTGCCTTCGTTGTAGCTTTGCGCCTTTTTAGGACCCAATACAATTTGATATGAATAGAACGCTGATTTTAGGATTGCTTTTCCTGGTTCTGGGAGGAACAGCATGGTATGTCATTGCCAAAAAAAACAAACAAACAGGCTCCCATAACTCCTGGGATATGGAGTTCTCGGTAGCCAATACTAATGACATCGGAAAAATCTTTATTGCTGATCGCCAGGGACGTACCGCTACACTGGAACGCAAGCAAAAAGGATGGTTTTATAACGATAAATATCCGGCTCGTCCATCAGCGGTAGACAACCTGTTGGAAACCATCACCAGTGTCAGAGTGCTGAATATTCCACCCAATGGAGCGATCAAAAATTTGGTGAAAGAAACAGCTGCCGTTGGTATTAAAGTGGAAATTTACGACCGCAACAATAAACCAGTTAAAACCTATTATGTAGGGGGCGTTACCACTGACGAACGCGGTACCATTATGATCATGGACGGATCTGAGCAGCCATATGTGGTCCATATTCCCGGCTTCATCGGTCAGTTGCGTTTGCGCTATCTGTTGGGGGATGATGAATGGCGCGACAGGGCTGTTTTTCGGGAAAAACCGGAAGAAATCCAGGCTGTATCTGTAGAATATCCTCAACGCAGAAATGAATCCTTTAAACTGGAAAAAACAGGAGAGGCTACCTATGAGATTCAGCCATTTCATGCCACTACCACAATGGCTAAAACACCCCGTCGTAAAGGGGTGGCTGAGGCCTATCTGATCCAGTTTGAATCGCTGGTGGCAGAAGCTTTTGAGACCCAGAACCCATTGCGCGATTCTGTAACGGCGCTGGTGCCTTTCGCCGTTGTCACCATGAAAAAAACAGATGGGGAAGAGAAGAAGGTGCGTTTTTGGCCCGTTGAAGTGGAATACCGCAGAGATGATGGCGCTCCTTATGTGGCCCGATATTTTACAGATGTAAATAACGAAGACTTCCTGCTTACCCAGGATCGTGTCATGGGAGGGATTTTCCGAGGCTATGGGTTCTTCTACGAAGGTATACCGGAAAAGAACCGGTTAAGGAACTAGGAGGTAGGAGGTAGGAGATATGAGATATGAGATATGAGATATGAGTTATGAGATATGAGATATTTTAAGTCCCTTGAGATCTAAAATATCTCATATCTCATAACTCATAACTCATATCTCATATCTCATATCTCACAACTTCCTTTCCGGATTATCCTTTAAGAAGCCTTTCCAGTTGTTATAGCTTTTTTTGCCTGCCAGGCCCGGGCTGGATGCCTGATACCAATGGCAAAGAGCTGTAGCCAGTGCATCGGTGGCATCGAAGGTTTTTTCTGAGAATTTGGTGTTCAGGATTTTTTCCAGCATGCCCGCCACCTGCTCCTTGGAGGCATTACCATTTCCGGTTACTGCTTGCTTGATCTTTTTAGGCATGTACTCAGTAATAACGAGCTTGTTCACCATACCTGCAGCAATGGCAACCCCCTGAGCTCGCCCGAGTTTGAGCATGGATTGAACATTTTTTCCGAAAAAGGGCGCTTCAATGGCCATTTCTTCCGGTTGATGCTGCCGGATCAGATCTTGTACTTGCTCAAAAATAAATCTGAGCTTGACCGTATGATCATCGCTGATATGGGCAAAAGTGACAACCCCGATTTCAATCACTTTTACCAGCTTTTTGTCGGCATCAATAATAGCAAACCCCAGTACGTTGGTACCGGGGTCTATGCCAAGTATGCGTTTGGGTGCTTTAGCGTCTATGCGAATTTCCATTTTTACATGATTCTCGCACCTTCTGGAATGGTTGCGCCTTTTTTGATCACCACCACCCCGTCGCGGATTACAAATTCATCGGCATCCGTATCCGGAAGGTGTGCACCACCCTTGATTACTACATTGTTGCCAATTCTGCAATCTTTATCCAGAATGGCATGTTCAATATGGCAATAATGGCCAACGCCCATTGGGATATCGTCCTGGTTGGTGGCAATTTCCTGCAGCGTTTGATAAGCATCATTACCCATGACAATGGAGTCTTTGATCACTGTATTCTCTCCAATTCTGGAGCGCAATCCAATGATAGAGCCGTCAATCACGCGGGCATGAATGATAGATCCTTCTGCAATCAATGCCCGGTTTAGTTGGGTGCCCCCATAAAATTTTGCCGGAGGCAACATACGGCCTCTGGTATAGATCACCTTTCTGGAGTCGAACAAATTGAAAGGCGGGATATGGTCCGTTAGTTCAATGTTGGCCTCAAAGAAGGAGCGGATGGTTCCAATATCAGTCCAATATCCTTCATACTGATACGCTGCTACCTTACGGCCTTCTCCAATAGCTGTAGGAATGATCTCTTTCCCGAAATCAGTGGCATTCGGGTATTGATCAAACAAATCATCGAGTGCTTTTCGGTTGAAGATGTAAATGCCCATGGAGGCCAGATAGTTTCGACCGCGTTTTTTGTTGAGCGGGCTTACTTCACTGGCCCATTCCGGTAAAACATCTGTACTGGGTTTTTCAATAAACCGCGGGATATAGCCCTTGTCGTTCACTTTCATGATCCCAAAACCCGTGGCATCACGTGCGTCAACGGGCAGACAGGCAATGGTGAGGTCAGCATTTTGTGCAATATGGTGTTTCACCATAGCCTCGAAATCCATCTGATAAAGCTGATCACCGGAAAGGATCAGGATATAATCAAAGTCCTGCCGATCATAATGCTTTCTGCTCTGCCTGACGGCATCGGAAGTGCCTTGGAACCACTCTTTATTTCCCGGTGTTTGTTCGGCCGCAAGGATGTCTACAAAACCTTGGGTAAAGTGATCAAAATTATAGGCGTTCTTGATGTGAGCATTCAGGGAGGCAGAGTTGTACTGTGTAAGCACATACATGCGCTTCACTCCTGAATTGATGCAATTGGAGATCGGAATGTCAATCAGACGGTACTTACCACCTATGGGTACGGCTGGTTTGGAGCGGGTTTCCGTGAGTGGGTGTAGTCGGCTTCCGGCGCCACCGCCGAGAATAAGGCAAATCATCTTTATCATGGCAGGAGTTGTTATTTCTATGGATTCAGAGCAAACGTACATCAAGCCAAATTGTTCCCCAACTATTTCGCCATTTCTTATTTGCTAAAAAAGCATTAAGGGTAAGAAAATGTAATTTAAAGAGACTTTAAGCCTTTTTTGCTTTTGTTTTTTTACCTGCAGCAGTTGTTTTTTTGCCAGCGCCCTGGTTCGTTTCATGTGATGGTTTGGCCTCAGTGCTGGTTGTTTTTGATGCTGTCTTTTTTACTGTTTCTGCCTTGGCAGGTTTTTTAGCCACGGCAGTAGCCATTGTTTTTTCAGGGATTGGCACCTCTTTAACAGGAGTTACACTGGCTCCTATTTTTTGGTACACCGCAAAATATTTGTCCACAGTTTTTTCCCAGGAGAAATCCAGCGACATGATTCTTTGGCGCAAAGCAGCTACAATACCAGGTTCATTATGCCACATGGCTGCGCCACGGTGTATGGCATATCCAATATCGTTCAAGCTGAATTGGTCAAAACGAATGCCTCTGCCGGCCTCCCCGGGTGAAGCGATGTCTGGCACTGTATCTTTTAATCCACCTACACTCCGAACAATCGGTATCGTTCCATAAGCCATTGCGTACATCTGGTTTAATCCACAGGGCTCAACTCTGGAAGGCATGATCAAAAAATCTGATCCGGCGTAGATCTGGTGTGCGAGTGCTTCGTTGTAATCAATCACTGCATTGACACGCCCGGAGTACTGATGGGCCATGCTCCGGAATTGGTTTTGAGTCCAGGCTTCTCCGGTACCCAGCACCAGAAAGCTGCCAGAGCCTCCGGCATGGATATACCCCCGGTATGCATCAGGTAATAAATCAGAACCTTTTTCGCTTACCATACGGCCAATAAAACTTACCAAAGGCGCCTCCATAGGGAAGCCAAACCATTCGCACAGTACCTGTTTATTGCGAAATTTGAATGCCTGGATGGCCTCTATCGAGGGTGTTGAAGCCTTATCCTGTAAACGGAATTGTAGCGCATTATCTGTTCTTGGATCCCAAACCTGTGCGTCAATACCGTTGATAATTCCCCACTGCTTATGCCACTCTGAACGGAAGAGCGGCTCAAGTCCAAGGCTGTTTTCATGCAATTCAAACAGGTAACTCTCCGAGACAGTGGTTACCGCCCAGGCACATTTAATCGCTGAAGCCATGGGATTTACAGCTCCGTTCCAATCCATATAACCTTTTGCAGCAGCATAATAATAGGGCAACAAATGTTGGTTGCGCCAACTGAAAGCACCCTGGTACTGGCCATTATGGATGGTGAAAACGGTTGGCGTTTCAGCCAAGGCCCTGAAATCCGGGGAATATTTCACCATGAACGGAATGAGCCCGGTATGGTGATCATGGCAATGCAGGACTTTTGGCCGATCTTGTTCAGGGAAAGAGATCAACCATTGTAGAACAGCCTGTTGAAACACCAGATATCGTTCTACTTCGTCCTCATACGGCCAGCCGTTTGGGTCGTTGTAAATGCCAGCCCTGTCATATAGCCCTGGAATATCCACTACAAAAAAAGGAAACCCAAGTTTGTTGCTTTTTTCCTGCTGAACAGAAAAGTGAATAGTACGCCAATCAGAACGAACAGCGCCATGGTACACCGTAACCCATTCCTGATTGTTGATCCACTTCAAAGCATATTTGGGAATAACAGCAGAAGACAGTACCCCTGCCTGCGACATATATTTGGGCAATGAACCAACAACGTCTCCCAAACCGCCTGTTTTAGCAGCTGGATAACATTCAGCGGAGATGTGCAGAACCTGAATCATGGGTTAGTGTTTGGGTGTTTTGGTGTTTTGGTTGACATTCGGTTAGGGGGGGACCACTAAGCCACGGAGGGCTCTAAGGTGAAGCGCTCTTTATGTTCTAATTGGCTTAGTGGTAAAAAGTGTTCAACCATCCGGGCAGCCCAGCCGAACGCCAACTCAAACACTAAAAGTAAACCTATCCAAGCTGCTTGCCTCCAAAAATAGACTCCACAAATGCCCTTTTGTTAAAGATCTGAAGTTTGTCTATGCTTTCTCCTACACCTATGTACCGGATAGGGATTTTAAACTGATCGCTGATGCTAATGGCAACACCTCCCTTTGCGGTTCCGTCGAGTTTGGTGAGTGCCAGACAGGTGATCGGGGCCACTTCGGTAAATTGTTTAGCCTGTTCCTGGGCATTTTGGCCGGTGCTGGCATCCAATACCAGGAGGACATCATGCGGAGCTCCGGGCAGGTTTTTCTCAATGCTGCGGTGGATCTTACCCAATTCCAGCATCAAATGGCTTTTGTTGTGCAAACGTCCCGCAGTATCTATGATAGCCACATCGCATTGGTTGTCAACAGCATATTTAGTGGCCTCATAGGCAACTGCTGCCGGATCGGCCTGCATTCCTTTGGAATAAAAATCACATCCTACACGGTCTGCCCAAATTTTGAGTTGATCCACGGCTGCTGCCCTGAAAGTATCAGCTGCACCCAATACCACCTTATACCCACGTTGTTTGAGCTGATAAGCCAACTTTCCAATAGTAGTGGTTTTGCCCACTCCATTCACTCCGATCACCAACAGCACATAGGGGCGCTTACCTGCCGGTGGATCGAAATCCTCTACATCGCTGGTGTTGTTCTCCGCGAGGAGGTCAACGATCTCGTCCCGAAGGATTTCATTTAACTCTGCAGCATTCACGTATTTATCGCGACTTGCCCGGTTTTCAATTCGTTCAATGATTTTAATGGCGGTATCAAGGCCTACATCGCTTGAGATCAGAATGCTTTCTAATTCATCCAATACCTCAATATCTATTGTGCTTTTGCCTGCAATAGCCCGGTTAATCTTTCCAAAGAGGCCTTCCTTGGTTTTTTCAAGTCCTTTATCAAGGTCTTCTTTCTTGTCTTTGCTAAAAAATTTGTCAAAAAAGCCCATTGTTCAGGGGTTAAACGTTTATGATTTTTGGACATGGCCTCACTTCCAGGTCTCTCCATGAGTGCGCTTGAGAGCGTCCATCAGGTTAACTTTTTGTCGCCTGGACACTTCAATACTGTCGCCATTTTCCATGATAAGAAATCCACCTTCACCTTTGATGTAGGTTTTCATGAAGTTCATATTCACGATATGCTTCTTGTGTACCCGAACGAAATTGAAACCATTCAGGGCATCTTCATAAGTTTTTATAGTCCTGCTGGCCGTTATCCGGTTGCCGCCATTCAGCAAAAAATGGGTATAATTGTTTTCAGCTTCCAGGCGGGTAATATCGGATAAGCGAACGAAATGAACGCCATCCATAGCTGAAATACCGATTTTGTTAAAGGCATTGGGCGCATTTGGGTTGTAGGTTTGCTGAAGTACTTCCAGTCGTGCCTTGGTTTCTGTGTTACGTGGCTTAATTCGGCTAACAGCCCTTATTAATTCCTCCCGTTCAATGGGTTTGGTTACATAGTCAATGGCTGCAAACTCAAACGCCCGAATGGCATATTTATCAAAGGCAGTCACAAAAATGATGTCGAATGGTACTTCTTCCAGTTGTTGGAGTGACTGGAATACCAGGCCATCTGGCAGACTTATGTCCAGAAAGGCAACATCAAAGCGGTTATCGCGGTCATCAGCTAATCGGAGTAAATCGGCATTAGACCCGCCTTCTGCAACAATATCTACCTCCGGGCAACACATGCGCAGGAGATTTTTCAGGTTTTCAAGGCCTTCGGGTTCGTCTTCGATAATAAGTGCGCGTGTAACCATGGTAATAGGCGGTTGATTGTGAATCGATAATGAGGGAGTGAAAGGTAGATTATTTGTTTAGGGTAGCGCAAAAATCTGCTTTTTATTTCAAAAGACAGCATATAGAATGAGCGAGTACCAAAAAAAGAACCCGTCAAAGTTCAAAAAACTTTGACGGGTTTGAAAATATCGAAATTAGTTTGGTTTTGACGAAATCAAATCAATACTCCCTGATCTTCAATCTTGAACCAAATCTAACCTGATCTACGTTGTTTAGTTTTTTCAGACTCTCAACTGAAGTAGCATATTGCCGGGCAATATCTTCCAGCGATTCATTTCTGCGCACCGTATGATATTGATATTGTTTGGGCTGAGGAGCTTGCTCCTCCTGGGGCGCCAGAGCACTTTGTTGCCCGCTCCCCGGTTTGGTTTTCCCATTGGGGCTGGAAGATGATTTAGAGGGGGCGCCGGGTTTTGCGGCAGGCGTAGTGGTCGTTGGCGCTTCAATTCGAAGGCCGGAGTGTTTTTGAACATACACCGGGCGGTACAACTTGACCATTTGACCCGGTTGTACGAAATTGGATTCCATATCATTCCACGACTTGATCTGAACACCAGACAAACCCAGGCGTGCGGCAAACTGATCTACGTGTTCCAAATTTTGTGGCTTGGCTTTACTGATCCAGTATCTGCCATCGCCATTATCAGCACTGGTATATTTTTCAATGCTTTCCAGTTTATACTTTCGGGCACTGCTTACAGAATTCAGATAACGAATGAATGCCGGCATAACACGTTGTGGAACAATGACATAGTGGCCGTCTGTTGTAGGTGGAACATAATCCCGCTTAAAACCGGGGTTAAGATCCTTGATCACTTCATAAGTGATTCCCGTAGCGTCAGCTATGTCGCGGAAAGAGATCCCTTCATACACATTCACGTAATCGGTCAGTTGAAGATCCAGATCCGGATCGTTAGGCATAAGGCCATGCAGATGAAAATAGTTGCAGATGTAGGTGGCTGCAATAAACGCAGGCACATAGTTGCGGGTTTCAGCTGGAAGATATCGCTGGATGCTCCAGAAGTTTCTGCTTCCTGCGCGGCGAATAGCTGAATTCACACGACCGGATCCACTGTTATAGGCTGCCAGGGCAAGCGCCCAGTCGTCAAAATGATTGTAAAGGTCGCGCAGGTGGCGTGCAGCAGCATCAGTGCTCTTCACCGGATTACTGCGGTCTTCTACGGCACTGTTTGTTTTGAGTCCGTACTCACTGCCAGTACTTGGCATAAATTGCCATAAACCAGTGGCGCCTACCCGTGAAACCGCTTTGGGGTTCAAGGCTGATTCTACTACGGAAAGGAATTTAAGGTCTTCCGGAACGCCGTATTCCCGCATTTTAGCTTCGTAAAGTGGGAAATAGGTCAGGCGTTTACCCAGCATATTGCGCGACTTTTCTGTTTGTGCCTGTACGTAAGTTCGGATGTATCCTTTTACTACAGCGGTGGCGCGCAGATCCAGACAACTGGTCAGTTCACCCAGCCTTTCCTTTAAAATTTCATCTGTGATGACGACGGAAGTACCTCCTTTGGCCACCAGGATATCTGATGTATCTGCCGGTTCTTCGAGGTCTGACAACTGGACAACTTCTTCTTTTTGTGCGAATGCTACCACTTGGGTCAACACAATCAAGGCGAGCGTCAGCCAATACGATACGGTCTTGTTTAACTGCATGGTTTGTTCAACTTCTTTACGGTTTACGATAAGTAAGAGCGTTTGTAGAAAAAAACCTCTGTCTCAGGGCATAGCCCCGAAATACATGAACTTAAATTTGGTTGAGCTGGAAGAAAAACAGGCAAAAAAGGCCTGATAACCGGTCTGTAACTGTGCGTGCAAGAGGTGGTCAAACGACCAATGGAATAAAATAGTTGTAATGGGAGGGCAAAAATCTTACACAATTTTCACGTTTTACACACTTTAGGTGTTAAAATTACAATTCATTAAGGATTTTATCATGCGAACTATAATTTCATTTCCACTACTATGCAGTTTAATAGTTTATAACTTATGGTATATATAGAATTTTTCCAGACGTTTGATCTGTTTTCCAATAGTATATACCGGCATTTTTGAATAATACAGATTCGAGGTGGACAACTTCTTTTGGGAGCATTATTTTGCGCCAAATGGGTTTGCCTAAAGCATCCATGATCTCTAATAGTCCACCTTGCTGGGATTGGAACCAGAAGCCATCCTTACCGAAAGGATTTGGATAAGCCAGATCAAGGCTTTGCGTAACCTGATTCAATACAGGTAAAAGGGCAACTCCATCTGATGTGTAAGCCAGTGAAGAAGTGGGTTGGTTGCCCAACGTAAGAACAGGCGGCTGCTGGGCAGCCAGGCGGGACTGGAAAACCAACTTAAAAAGTGGCAATGGCTCATGATTTGATCCAAGGGTAGTCGAACCGTGTGCAACGCTGATCCATCCATCCCGTAGCTTGCTCAGGCCAAAATGATCCTCGGTTAGTTCTTGCCAAATAGGCTGGATCTTCTCAAGTTGCCATTGTAAAGGATCAAAGCCCAGTGAGGTTTGAAATGCGCTGAAATCCGGCTGAGTTGCCCACAAAGTTGCGGTCCAGATTTCGCCATTTTGTGTCCATTCTACTTGTATTGGCCATGGCTTGTCCGTTCGTTCTTCTCCAATACCTGAAAAGCCGGGAATAGCAGAGTTGTTTACATCGCCTACTTTAAGACCTGTAAAATTCAGGTTGGATAAAGGATTGGTTAGCACCTGAACATCCAGCGTTTCCGGAAACCCCCATTGGAAAGGATTCATGGGGTTCAGAAAAGTATGTTGCTCCGGGATGAATCGCCAGGAGGTGTTATTGGCAAAGACGGTATCAATCCCCAGAATTAATTTTCGCAATTGAACAATGTCGAATGTGGTAATGCTTCCAGAGCGGTTGGCATCTGCAGCGATTATCTTGTATGGACTATTCAGAGGCTCAAGAGCCAGAATATGTTTGGAAATCAACACCAAATCATAGGTGGTTAACCCATTCAACGGGTTATCGTTGCGTGATGGTGTGAGGGTATAGGCGGTACACCCTGGTACATTGTTGGCCGAAAACAAGCCGGTTGGATTGCTTAATACGTTTTGAACTTCTACTGCTTCTATCCCCGCACCCATTTCATCCCGAATGGTACCTGATATGGAAACATTTACGGGTTGTTGTTGTACAAAAATAGAATCCAGCGGGAATGTCCATATTCCACGGGCAAATGTGGCAGCTACCAGTTCCTTTTTAACGGGGTTATGTGTAAAATCAAATACAGGAAGGTAAGGCATATTGCCTCCCAGTCTGCTCCAAAAATCACCTCCATTAATCGTGTAATATACCCCGGCATCTGTAGCTGCAATCAGTACTTCATCTGAATAACCAGGCAAAACGAACAGGTCATTTACGGGTACCTGAGGTAAATCTGAGCTGATATTGTGCCAGGTATTGCCGTTATCATCAGACCGGTGGATATGTGGAATGTTTTCATTATCGCGAAACCCGGAATGGGTAACGAAGATCCGGTTACTCAAGGTTGGCGAGTAATGAACGGAAGTAACATAGCGTAATGGCAGGCCGGGTGCGATGTCTGCCCAGTTACCATTGGCATCTCTGCGCCATACATTTCCGTCAGAAGTTCCTGCTACCAGTTTATTGGGGGTCACAGGCGATTCATTCAGGCAGGAAACGGTATGGAAACGAGGATCAAGAATGAGCCCCTTGGTCAGATCTCCGGAAATGGGTCCCCAGCCGGTGCCCTGATCCTTGGCGTATGCCCGAAAGGTAGCTGCGTAAAGTCGGTTTGGGGTATGGCTGCTCATAAAGAAAGGCGTATCCCAGTTGGTTCGATCAGTGGTTCCAAGTGCCCGGTTGCCGAACTGCCAGGAGTCGCCTCCATCAAAGGTTTCATGAATGGTTCCGTTTTGAATTTCTACCCAATAATGCTCCGGGTCGGCGGGGTCAAAAGCGCAGCTGAACCCATCCGCAGGGAAAAGTTGAACCCATCCGTTAATATTCAGACTGTTGCCTTTTTGAACCCCGTTATCCTGTGCTCCGGCGAAATATTTATCAGGTTCATGTGGATTATAGGTGGTGCGGTAAAACTGAGTGGTAGGAAGATTTTTTGATTTTGTCCAGGATTGCTGACCATCATTGCGGTAAACGCCTCCATCATTGGCCCAATATCGGCGACCGCTTGGCGTAAATACCAGGTCATGGCTGTCGGCATGTCCGCCAGCTGCAATAGACCATCCTGAACCGTTTATAGCTTTACGCCATATGTGGATTCCATGGAAATACAGGTCTTCGTCGTTCGTTGGATTTACATGGATTTTGCCAAAATACCAACCAAAATCAGCACAGGCATCTTCCAGTTGCAGGATGTTGATGGAAGTCCAGGTTGTACCTCCATTGGTGGTTTTGTAAAGTCCGCCCGGAGTGTTCAGGCTATCAATATAAACCGCATAAACTTTGTTGGGATCCGTTTGGGAAATGGCCAAACCAGTTCGGCCCATCACCCCTGTAGGTAGTCCTCCAGCCAGTTGAGTCCAGGTATTTCCACCATCTGTACTTTTGTATACTTTGGCATTCAGACCATATACAACCGATTCAAAATTGTTTCGGATGCGATCCCAAAAAGAGGCATAAAGGATGTCGGGGTTTGCCGCTGATATAACCAAATCGCTGGCGCCAGCCTGGTTGCTTACAAACAAAACTTGCGTCCAGGAATTCCCACCGTCCGTGCTTTTGTAAAGGCCCCGATTATTATCTCTGACATAGGGGTTTCCCATGGTGGCAGCCCAGATAATATCCGGATTAGATGGGTGTATCAATACTTTGGATATAATTCCGGTAGGACCATTAGGAAGATGTTGCCATGTTTCTCCGGCATCCTGGCTTTTGTATATCCCGTTTCCATTGAACACCAGGGAGGGCATGTTTGGATCGCCTGTGCCTGCAAAAACCAGATTTGGGTTTGCAGGGGCAAAAGCAATATCTCCTATGCTCAATTCAGGGTTGTCGTCAAATACCGGATACCAATTTACAGCGCCATCGGTGGATTTAAACAAGCCACCACCTGAAAAGCCGGCCAACAAGGTGTTTTCATCTCCTGGTTTCACGGCCATGGCATTGCATCGCCCGGCAACATTCATGGGGCCCTGATTCGTCCAATTGGTCAGGTTGCTTCCGCAACCTCCACTGCCGCGCTGTTGTGCGTTCTCCACCATACGGGTTTGCTGCATCACTTTGCGCCATCCCTGCCAGTCAAAATCCGGGTCGGGATAAGATCGCTGGAAAGCAAACATATCGCTGGGCTGCGCTTTTTCACGTAACCGGTCACTTATCGGCAGGCTATTGGTTCCACAGGAATACAGCAAAATGCCGGCAAGCAAAAGCAGTAGCGATCGTTTCATCATTGTATCGGTTTAGTCAAGACAATTTGCAGCTAAAATTAAGCCAAATTATGCGAATAGACGCGTACAGGCATTAAAATTGAACCCGCTTTACAACGCAAGGCTGCAAAGCGGGTTCAGATGAGGAGTAAAAAAGTGCTGCGGCTCTTATCGCACAATAGATAATTTTCGTACAAACACCTGATCCGCCAACCGAACGGAAACAGTGTACAAGCCGGCAGGACTTTCACTAAGGTCTATTGCCTGATTAAACTGATCTCCCTGAAGACTGGCAGAAGTCCAGATCAATTGTCCGGTAATGGCATGCACTTCAATCCTTACATTGTTTTCGGATTGACGCAAACGAAGACTGAGTTGTGTAATGCCTTCTGTAGGATTGGGTGACAGTTGAAATTGCGACAACCATTGAGCTTCCAGGGTATTGACCATAGCATTGACCACCGCAGTTCCGGTGCTGGTACAACCTGATAAAACGTCGACTACAGTAACAGAATAAGTTCCAGCCCCCAGGTTATTTAGATCCTGGGTAGTGGCGCCATTGTTCCAAAGATAAGAGAACTGTCCATTCCCGCCGCTCACCGTCAGGTTCACTGCGCCATCCTGTGTGGTAGAGGAAGAGGCATCCGTTGTGGAGAAAGAAAGCGCAATGGACGGGGTTTGGTTTACCGTTGCGGAGGCTGTTTGAGTGCAGCCTGAAGCATCTGTCACGGTTAAACTGATTAATCCACCGCCGGGGTAAGAGGTACAGCCGGCAGTGGTATTGTTAGACCATTGGTATGTATATGGAGGGGCGCCACCTGTTACTGTTGCACAAACGTTTTCAAATCCGGTACAATTCAACAGCCCGGAAAAACTGATGGACATAAGCGGCGGAATAACAATCGCTTGAGTGCTGGAAACGCTGCAACCGCCATTATCAGTAACGGTTACGCTTATGGTGCCTGAAGCCCCGATTTGTGCACATGGCAAGGTATTGCCGTTTGACCATTGAACGTTGTAAGGTGGAGTGCCTCCGTCAATATCCAGGCAAACTTCAGCAACTACATCACATGCCAAAACCTGAACGGAGGGGGTCACTACCAGCGCTGGCGCCTGAGTTACCTCTACGGCGTCTGTTGCAGCGCAAATTCCAATCGTAACCGTTACGGAATAGGTGCCGGGAACAGATATTTGAGGCATTGGCAAGTTGGAGATAAATCCAGGGCCGCTCCAGGAATAGGTTGCATTAGGACTGTTATTGCCACTTTGTAAGAGAACAGATTGGTTACTGCAATTCAGTTCCCCGCTTGCAGATGCGTTTACCACTGGCAAACTGCCATCGCTGGATACAATTGCCTGATCCTGTGCTATACAGCCATTGGCGTTATTGGTTGCCGTCAATACATAAGTGCCTGTCTGAGAAACAGAAGGATTGGGAGTTGCAGAAATGAACCCGTCAGGGCCGGTCCACAACAAACTGCCACTGCCGCTGCCGTTTAATTGGACAGACGGAGCATTGCAAGAGATCACGACATCCGGACCGGCATTAACCATTGGCGGGGTAATATCTTCAGTGATCACCAACGGCACATCGCTGGAGCAGCCATTGAGTAGTGATTTAACGGTTACGGTGTAGGTGCCAGGGGCGCAGATATCGAAGGATGTACCTGGTGGGATCAATATTCCACCAATGTAAAACTCAAGACCTGGCAGATTGGGTGCTGTAAAGGCATAACAAGTTACAAGACAGGTGAGTGGAGGCGCTGGTGGAAAGCTGATGATCGGCACAACGGTATCTTCTAATACGATGGCTACATCTGAAGCGGTGCAACCATTATCGGCGCGGGTTGCTACCACAGTATATTGACCGGCACAGGTAGCTGTATTAGGGTTGCCAACCACCAAACAAGGGCCGGACCATTGTACTGTGCTATTTGCAGGCGACCAGGTGGCGCTCAATGGTACGCTTGGCGTGTTGCAGGTAATCAGCACATGTTGTGCAGTAACTGTTGGTGCAGCGGTGTTTTCTTCTACAATGGTGCTGACCGAGCTGGTACAACCATTACCTGTATTAGTAATCGTTACGGTGTAAACGCCGGCACAAGTGGCCATTGTATTACCACTGAGACAGGGCCCTGCCCAAAGGAAGGTTGCGTTGGGAATATTCGTAGTGCCAATCAAGGCAACTTCCTGTTTGACGCAAGTGATAGGTCCATTGTTGGAAGCAGAGGCGTTGGGTGGTGTGTTATCCAGATTTACCGCTACCTGGGTATTGCCGATACAACCATTGGTAGACGAAGTAGCAGTAATCAGATAGGTGCCTACTTGTGTCACGGTAGCTTGAAAGCCTTGCACAAAAAAGCCATTCGGACCGGAAATAGTACAGGAAGAAAGTCCGGCAGAGGAAACGGTTATGATGGCGCTTGAATTGACACATGTGATATTATTGCTGACAGATGCGCCAATAGAAGGGGCGGAGTAATCGCCAACAACAGTAGCGGAAGCAGTGCTGAAACAACCGGCGGCATCCGTAGCTGTTACAGTGTATACGCCTGGATTCGTAACAGTGGGATTTTGCAGGTTGCTGCTAAAGTTACCCGGCCCAGACCAGTTCCAGATGTTGATTGGACCGGGTGTTGCACTGGCTGCCAGGGCAAGATTATTCACAGAGCACGTCAGCGAACCTCCGGTTGCACTTACGGTAGGCCCTCCTGCGCCGGTAAAGATAATAGAGCTAAGCACGCCGGTGGCATTATTGGCATAAGTGCCGCCTCCGGGGTTGGTTACATTTTTAATGGCCCGAACCTGGTAATACAAGGTGTCAAGCAAAGGGTTGTTGTCGGTATAAGAAGTTGCAGTAATTGGGGTGGTGGTCAGGCGGGTATATAAACCATTAGGGGATACTGCGCGGTACACATGATATCCACTGACCACATCTGCAGAGGCAGTCCAGTTGAGTACTACTGTTTTGCAGGTTGGAGCAGTGATAACCAGATCCTTTGCCGGTTTTACCACATTGGCACGAAGTGTGGGATCGCCCAGCAGGGCTACATGTGCGCCACTTTCACCGAAAGAGCCATAGTAACCATTGTTGAACTGAGCATTCATGGTTTCCCAAATGACGTAACCAATGGTTTCTCCGGACGCCATGGCATGATAAAAATGGTGTGGTCGTCCAGCCCAGGTGCAGGTGAGAATGCCTCCTCTTGACGCCAGGGCAGAAGGCATAAATGGGTTGGTTTCAAAATCCCAGTCGCCGAAATAGGATCCAAACAGGCTTGTAAAGACCATGTTTACAGAGTCTGTTGCAAAGTCGGAACTGGAACCAACACCACCGGCGCCATTATAGTTGCCTCCACCGCATCCGTAGCCCATGAGGTATGATTGCGGATTGGAATCTAAAAAGAAATCGGCATTGATAACGTTTGCGTCTCCTACCAAAGGATAGGCATTTCTGTATCCATTGGCTGCAAAAGCTTCTCCGCCAAAATAACCAAAATTGTCGTCCACCAGGGCTTTATTATCCACCTGATATTCTCCTGAACGCCATTTATGGTTTTTTTGCAGATATCGTTTAAGCAATGCTAATTGGTTAGGAGCGCCAAAGGCTGCTGCATCAATGCGCCTGAAGTCAATCCGGCCCACCTGAAGTTCTACTGCGGAAGGAATAAAGTTTTGGTCGAATTTGCCATCTCCGGGAATATTGTCGTTAGCATTTCGGTTGGGTACAGCATTGTTCACTGTAGCATCCGTCCATACACCGTTTACATCCGCATAATAGGAGTCTGCCGGCCATGCGCCTTCGTGATCGGGTACATGCCCATCCCAGGCTGCATTCCCGGAGTAAGGAATAGGAATATTGCCAATCAGGAGTACAGACTTGGTGTTGGTTACATCGGCGTTATATGCTGTAACTATCTGTGTTTTGATGGTTTGAACCGTAGCTGCTGAGTTTACCACGAATGGGATTGGCCACCAGCCATCGCCGCGCATATCGTTATACAATTGTGCCAGCTCGGTAGCGGCGCCGGCAGCAGAGCTGGAATCTACGAATACAAGAACCTTTCCCCGGAAGTTTACCGGGTTGGCATTCACAGCTACGTGGACATATCCAAAAGCAGTGATATTGTTAAGGACTCGTTGAATGACATACTCATAAATCTGAGCGTTGGCTACACCAATATCAGTGATGGTAGTGAGATTCGAGTTTGTGAGGTTGATCACCTGTTGCCAGTTGTTGCCGGCCTGGCCTTTGGTTCGGCGCAGGATGAGCAGATTGGCTCCGCCGGGGTTGGGCCAGGTGAGGGTAATACTGGTTGGGCCGGTGTTAAGGGTTGCAGTTATCGGCACCGTGATGTCTTTGGATGTTTGGGCGGAAAGGCCGCTCAGGCAAAGCATCGTTAAAAGCAGGGTAAAGAAAGGCCTCATGAGAACGCTTTAGGTTTTGAAATTGTTGGCAGGGAACACCATCCTTATGGTGGTGAATGAGCCAGCAAGATTCAAAAAAAGCGGGAAAAAGCTGCCTGTTTTTGTAAAAGAATTTTACAAGCCTAAAACGTCCTTCATGCGGAATACGCCACGCTTGTTTTGCAACCATTCTGCAGCCAAAAGTGCGCCTGATGCAAATCCCATTCTGGAATGAGCTTTGTGTTCGATGGAGATTTCATCTATGTCGCTCTGCCAGACCAATTGATGCGTTCCTGGTACTTCTCCTTGGCGAAGAGCGGTAATGGGTAATTGTTCGGGTAAGAGCTTAGCCGGTAAAAGTTGCCAGGATTGGTACCGGTCACCCGCAGCTATGACATCGTTGGCAAGTGTAATAGCAGTGCCGGAGGGAGCATCCAGTTTATGGATATGGTGGGTTTCTGTCAGAGAGACCGTGTACTCAGGCCGGTTTGCCATTAGCAGGGCTAAAAAGTGGTTGACCGCGAAAAACAAATTAACGCCTACGCTAAAATTGGAAGCCCAAAGCAGCGAACCATTGGTTTGCCGGCAAAATTCTTCGGCTTCCGGCAACTGCTCCTGCCAGCCTGTTGTGCCACAAACTACAGGCACTCCTGCTTTCAGGCAAAGCATTACATGTTGGAAAGCTGCTTCCGGGCGGGTAAATTCAATGACAACATCTGCCTGACGAATGGTTTCAGGAGAGAGCGCCGCAAGTTCCTTACTGCCAATACGCCAGACCACTTCTATTGATCGGGATGCGGCAATTTCATCAATAGCCTTGCCCATTTTGCCATAACCGAGTAAGCCAATCTTCATATAAAGCAATCAAGTTTTGTCATGAAAAAGTATAAACCAATAGCCTTCACCTTAAGAGCGTGTTTAAATTTCCATGCCTGAGCGAAAGCAGGAAAATTTTATTTTAGATAAGGCGCATTTTGCAGGCGTAGCCGGCAGTTACGATGAAAAAATGCAACGCAATATAAGATCAAATTTTGCGCTTGCAGCCAGGCAATGGAATTTTAAACACGCTTTAATTCTTTACATGAGCAAGTTTGGCTGACTGGTATTTCTCTTGTTGTACGAAATTCCGGATACTTTTGATGGTTTCCCGGGGACCTACATCCAGCGCCATATTTACAAGCCAATCCGGCAAACTTCCACCCGGGTCTGAATAAATATAATATTCCACATACGTCCAACCTCCGGGGCCGGGCAACAGCGTCCAGGTGGTGTGTGCATTTCGCATGCGGACAACTCCTTTGTTGCCGGGTAGATAGTCTGGGCTGGAAATACTTGTGGCCGTAATACGCCGTGTAATTGGATCCTGCTCCATTTTGGAATGAACAATGATATCGCGATCGTCCAATGGCCAGGGAAAATCGAGTTTCGAATAATAATAGGTTTCCGTGTCGGAAACTCGCTTCAACTCTTTGGAGTCCAGCACCTTGTAACCCCATTTAGGGTAGTTTTCTACTTCAGACAGCAACAGAGCCAAGCCTGAAAGAGGTGCTTTCAAAGAAGTGACTAACTTAAGTTCGTAAACATCAGAAGTTTTACGATAATAGACTTTTACGCCCTCTTTTTCATTTTTGAAAATCCAGCCATCCTGTGCTTGCATGGAAGAAAGGAAGGTGCAAGCAAAAAGGGCAAGGGCGAATAGTTTTTTGATCATAGGTAGTTATTGGTGCAAGTTTTCAAGTGGTTCAATTGGCAGGTTAAAGGTAAACAGCAGAATCCGGGAATCGTTTGATCCATAGCTGTAAACGGCACAGATTTTCTACTAACGAACACATACAGGCAAACAGTATGCCATCCAAGCCGTTAAGTTCCTCACATTCCTCACATTAATAGACCCTCAACCTCTCCCGATCTATTAATTTCGGTCTTCTGTCTCGTTTTCACAACCAGATGAAGGGCTTGCTGTTTTTGTTTTGGATCTTTGCCTGACCAATCTTATTTATCTTCTTATGCTCTCAGTTTCCAATTTGACCAAACAGTATCGCACCGCACATCAAACGGATCTTACGGTACTTGATGATGTAACGTTTGAATTACAAGCAGGTGATACTTTTGCTATCGTTGGGCCTTCTGGTTCTGGTAAAACTACTTTGCTGGGACTCTGTGCCGGGCTGGATCGTGCTACCAGCGGTTCTGTTGCGCTGAATAATATCGTGTTAGACAAGCTTTCAGAAGATGAGCGGGCTGAAGTTCGCAATCAATATGTAGGTTTCGTTTTCCAGAATTTTCAATTGATACCTACACTCACTGCGCTGGAAAATGTAATGGTTCCTCTGGAATTGCGTGGTGATGGCAAGGCTGAAGAAGTGGCCAGATTTTGGCTGGAAAAAGTTGGGCTGAGCAGTCGTTTGGATCACTATCCAACGCAGCTTTCCGGAGGAGAACAGCAACGGGTCTGCATAGCAAGAGCCTTTTCCAATAGCCCAAAAATTTTATTCGCTGATGAGCCTACCGGCAATTTGGACATGGAAAATGCGGCTGGTATTGTAGATTTGATCTTCGACCTCAATCGCACAGCCGGAACTACGCTGGTATTGGTTACACATGATCTGGAACTGGCCCAGCGTACGCAACGGATCCTGAAAATTAAAGGTGGGAAAATCGCCTCCATCACCAACGGGCGCACCGAAAACTAAGCGCGTGTTGAGGTCCTTTGGTTTGATTTCAGGAGTAAAATCATAGGACTGTTCATGTGGGTTAGGTAAATGCTACATAAACAGCCCATGCCGCGAAGTAGGCTAAAATGCTCATGAAAAGGAACTGCATTAACGCCCACTTCCAACTTCCGGTTTCACGTTTGACTACTGCAAGGGTACTGAAACATTGCATAGAAAGTGCATAAAACACCAGGAGCGATAAAGCTGTTGCCAGGCTGTATACAGGTTTGCCATTATCGCTGTGTTTTTCTCCTTTCATTTTCTCCCTCAAAGTTGCTTTTGCCTGAGTTTCTGAACGATCATTGATATCTGCTTCCTGTTCACTCATGTTGTACAAAACAGCCAATGTACCGGTAAACACCTCTCGGGCGGCAAAAGAAGTGAGCAGCGCAATGCCTATTTTCCAGTCGTAACCCAGTGGCCGAATGGCTGGCTCCATCCATTTTCCGGCCTGACCTGCCCAGGAGGCTTCCAGTCGGCGTTGCTGCACCAGTTCTTCGGTGGCAATAGTGTCTGCCCCTTTTTGTATAGATTCCATTCTGGCCGTAGATTCCGCCTGTTCTATCGCGTTGCCAGGCCCGAATCGTGATAATGCCCAAAGTGCAATGGAAACAACCAGGATGATTTTTCCGGCTCCGGTGATAAATGCCCATACATTTTCCCGCACATTCAGCACCACGTTTTTCCAGTGTGGCATACGGTAAACGGGTAACTCAATGGCTAGGAAGGAATGTTCACGTCGGTTCAACCATCTTTTCATGGCCCAGCCAGCAGCTAATGCAGTTAGCAACCCCAGCAAATACATGGCGCCAAATACCAAAGATGGCAGGCTGAATACTCCCATGATCTTGATGGCAGGAACAGCAAGCCCAATCAATACAAGGTACACCGGAATTCGTGCGCTGCAACTGATGAAGGGAGTAACCATAATGGTTATCAATCGTTCCTGCCAATTACCAATGGTTCGACTGCTCATAATGGCTGGTACGGCACAGGCGCTTCCACTGATCAAAGAAATCATACTTCGGCCATTCATGCCAAAACGTCGCATGGTCTTATCAAACATAAACACCACCCGCGACATGTATCCGATTTCTTCTAAAATACTGACTAACAAGAACAACAAGGCGATCTGTGGAATAAAAACCATGATTCCGCCCAAGCCAGCCAGTATTCCATCTGTTAGCAATTCAGTATACCAGGCGGCTGGCATATGTGTCGTAATCAATTCGCCAAGGGATGCGAACCCGCTTTCAATCCAATCCATGGGGTAGGTACTCCAATCAAAGATGGCTTGAAATATCAACAACATCACAAACAGGAAGATCAAAGGTCCCCACCATCGGTGCGTTAACACTGCGTCAATCCGGTCAGTAACAGTATTTGGAAAAGCCGGTGGCGCATTTACCGCTTGTTGGGACAATGGGGTGAAACGGTCATACCGCTCCAATGTTTCATCCACTTGTGTGCGCAGAGACTGGAATTTTTTGGTATCATTAATAGCGCCAATGGTGTCTTTGTCGGATTTTTTTAGAAATGGAAGCCATTGGTAATGATGCGCCGTCAGTAATGCACGATAGGGATTTTCAATAGCAAGGTTTAGCCTTACCGCTTCTGATATCTGTTTTTCAGTTTCATTAAAGACATAAAAAGGCTTTCGACCCAATGCGCTATTTAGCTGGACCAGCTTTTCCAATTCAAGAAGCAGGCGCATGGTATTATGACCAGTTCGCCCACTAATAGAAACCACCGGCACGCCAAACGTTTCTGTCAGTTTGGGTACATTGACTTTTATCCCGAGATCTGCGGCACTATCCGACATGTTAAGTGCCAGCACAATGGGAAGGTTCAAGTCAAGTAATTGGGTAAATAACAAAAGATGTTTCTCCAGCTTGGTTACATCGGCAACGTACAAGATAGCATCCGGGAAAAACGGGTCTGATGGATTGCACAATACAGATGCAACGACCTTTTCATCACTTGAGGTTGGATACAAACTGTAGGTGCCAGGGAAGTCGTACAAAACAGCTTCCTGTCCGTTAGGGAAATGAAGACTGCCCTCTTTTACCTCCACGGTAACGCCAGGGAAATTGCCGGTTCTCTGTCGCAACCCGGTTATTTGGTTGAACACAGTAGATTTACCACTGTTGGGGTTGCCAATAAGTGCAATCTTAAGAATATGGGAATCTACGTCGCCGTGCATAAATTTCTGGTGCGAAATTAGTTCGCACAAATCCAATAAGAGTTACGCTTCCAGCAAAATGCTTGCTGCTTCTTCTTCTCTAAGGGCCAGGCGTACCCCATCTGCCTTTACATAGTAGGCGCTGCCAAATGGCGAAGTTCGAATCATTTCAATGCGGGTGCCAGGCAATACACCCATGGAGGTTAGTTTGCATGCCAGGTTGGAATCTTCAAAAGCGATGGCTTTAGCGCTTTCGTTGATTTTCAGATCTTTAATGGTTCGATAGCGACGTTGCATGATCAGAAGGTTGAACCTGGGCAGGATGAACTGGTTTAGTTGTGGTAGATTTATTTAGACAAAATCCGGCTGTAAATGTAGGTTGCTAATTGATTTGGTAGGGTGGCTTTTTTACCATGTTTTTGTAAAAAAGTTAAACCACGTGGTGCTAATTCGGGAGGAATTTCTTCCGAGAGAAATAGGCGGGATCAGTTTTGTAGTTTTTCTTGGTGGCATCGGATATTTCTTCCACCTGAATGGGCTGAGGTTGCTGGGGGGGCAATTGGCCGGTTACTTTTCCCTGCAAGCGGTCAAGTTCCATTTCAATTTCCAATAAAGCGTTTTCAATATTGGGTAATGGTCTGTGAATGATCATTCTGACTATGCCTTGAGGATCGATGATCAGCGCTAAACGGTCACACCCGGGTTGTGGCCGCCGGGCGGAGGCCAATCCGAATTTTTTGGCAATTTGAAAATCCAGATCTTCAATGACGGGTGCTTTCAGGTAAATGCCGATGTAGCGGCGAGCTTTATCAGCCCATTGGTTATTCTGCCTGAGCGATTCATTGGTCAGCGCCAGTACCTTAGTATTGCGTTCATTCAGCCAACGCTCTTTCATGGCCAGGAATGCAGAGAACATGGTCCATGCTGAGGTGAAATTGGCTGGATGAGCGAAGAAAATACACCAGGAACCTGCTGTATACTCCGGAAAATGCAACCATCCCTTTTCGGTTTCTACCTCAAAAGATGGTGCCTGATCGCCTACTTCGGGAAGTATGTATATAGGTTCCATGTGGTGAAGGAAAGTAGGTAACTTACAAGAACGAATTTCGGGCAATATGGTTTTACTGCCTCAAAAATAAGACTTTGTAACCACATTCGCACCTATTTGTAAAGTACAGGTTAAATCCACCGCGTCTTCATGTAAATCCATATAGTTTTGCCCCATGAAAATTGCCGGTTTCACCTTCGTCAGAAATGCTATTACCTACGATTACCCAGTGGTGCAGGCCATCCAGTCAATCCTGCCTGTTTGTGATTATTTTATGGTGGCAGTTGGAAAGTCTGACGATCAAACGCTTGCGCTGGTCAGAAGTATCGGCGATCCCAAAATACATATTATGGAAACAGAATGGGACGATTCCCTGCGGGAAGGCGGACGGGTTTTAGCCGTTGAAACAGATAAGGCATTTCAGGCCATACCTGAGGAGTATGACTGGTGTTTTTATATTCAGGGAGATGAATGTGTGCATGAAAACGACCTGCCTGCAGTTCGGGCCTCTATGGAAAAATGGCTCCATGATCCCAAAACGGATGGCTTATTATTTGATTACAGGCATTTTTATGGTTCATATGACTTTATGGGAATGAGCCGACGCTGGTACCGGCGGGAAATCAGAGTAGTTCGAAACGATAAATCCATCTTTTCTTACCGGGATGCTCAAGGATTCCGGAAGGGGAACGGTGAAAAACTGCGGGTACGAAAAGCCAATGCCTATATTCATCATTATGGCTGGGTTCGTCATCCGGGTGTACAACAACAAAAACAATTGCATTTCAAAAAGTTATGGCTTACTGATGAAGATGCATTGAAGTTTGTGGGAACCGCAGATTCTTTTTTATACGATGGTTCAGAACCACTGGCCCGTTTTGAAGGTACGCATCCAAAAGTGATGCATGCCCGAATTGAAGCCCAAAACTGGCAATTTTCAACAGATCCAACCAAAGCTCGCTGGCCATTAAAAGATTGGATCTCTAACTGGGTGGAGCGACTCACAGGCTGGCGCCCGGGGGAATATCGCAATTATATTTTGTTAGAGGATTGATACTTTATCCATTCCTTAACGAAAACGCCCGGCAAAGCCACTTACTTTTGTGATGCCGTTTGCGGTATTGTTCACTTTACTTTTCTCTTTTTATGAAGAAAATCCTACTGCCTTCATTAGTGTTTGCGGCCTTTGCCCTGATCACACTTTCGTTTACAAAGCCTGCTCCAGAGCCCATGCGTTGGTATACCTGGGAGGAGGCTGTAGCGCTCAATAAAAGGAATCCTAAAAAGATCCTGGTTGATGTATATACTAATTGGTGTGGTTGGTGTAAAAAAATGGACAAAGGAGCATTTGCCGACCCTTCAGTTACGGCTTATGTTTCAAAGCATTTTTACCCGGTAAAATTGAATGGCGAACAGCGGGAGGCCATTAAGTTTAACGGCGAAAATTTTGAGTATGTGTCTAATGATAACGGTCGAGGCGGCGTTCATTCATTGGCTTATGCACTGCTTGACGGCAAAATGGGATACCCTTCACTGGTTTATCTCAATGAAAAATATGAGCGGATTATGATTTCGCCCGGATTCAAGGAATCGCCGGACCTTTTGAAAGAATTGCGTTTTGCTGCTGAGGAAATGTATGCCAAAACAACCTGGGAGAAATATCGGGACGGGAAATAAGATTGAAACCAATGGATGACTAAAGAAAAACGCCATTCCGAATATTCGGAATGGCGTTTTTTAGTACTCAAAGAGTAATAATTAGTAATTACTTCTTCCAGGGCAGTTCCAATACACGTTGAGCAGCGAGGCGGCCCAATTCGAGACCCACCTCGCAGTCCATGCGGAAGTGTACACCAAGTGGAATACGGGAGTAAGCATTTTCTTCACCCGCTTGAGCGAAGGACGTGAATACCCGCGGAGTACCCAGGAATTCTGTACGCAACTGGTGGCACAGATCCGTAAAGGTGTAGGTGCCTGGGTGCTTGGCATTGTATTCGAACATGGAAGACAGGATCTTTCCACCGCAACCACCAAAACCGGAGTGGCCGGAAGGGTAGGCAGGGAAAGCAGGGGTTACGCCATACATACCACCTACAGCAGTAGCATCCAGAATGGTTTCCCAGTTAGCTGCTTCAGGGTATTGCTGAGACATTACTCTGCGGATGTAGCTGACAGGCCGTTCTACGTTGTAGACGTATTTTGAATTCCAAAGTGCTACGCCGGCATCGCTGAGTGCCAGACCCATTTTAGCATATGCTTCAGCTGCTTCAGCCAGATCAGAGTCTTCATTGGCTACAACCTGATTCAGAATAGCAATCAAACGCGGAGGAGGTGCAAAAGTGAGGTTCAGAATATCGTCAGACCAGAAAATGGCTGCCCAGCGCTGGTTAGCAGCCCAATCCTCTAAACCTGGAGTTGGATTGCGGATGGTATTCACCGTGCTGTACACTTCAAGCGCCTGGCTGTAGAATGGAGAAGCTGGGTGCTCACCATAAGCTATAGGCGGGCGGCAGGTTAGTTCATCCTGACGAAGGGCAAATGTGCGCACTTGACCCCAGTATGGGAACATGGCACGGCTGAAATCTGGAGGCGTTGGCTGCCAAAAACCCGGGCCGGATGGAGGTGTGTAAGAGGTAGGCTGAGGGTTCAGGAAGGCATTGTGGCCAGGAGTATCCGTTTGCTCCCATGCATAAATAGCCGCAGCTACTTCACGACCGAATGCTTCGGAACGATCCAGAATTTCTTCAGTAGTTTCCTGAGCGTGTTGACCATGCAGTTTGACAAAGGTCTTTTCGATCAAACCAAAGGAATTGGTTACCGTTGGATTTGGATCATTCTGCATGTGCGGGAAGAAACGCTCCATCAAATATGAATAGGATGCATTGATGGCAGCCGGCCAGTAGTATTCCAGGTTTGGATCTGCTTTTGGCACATCAACACCTGGGTACAGGTCAGCAATTGAACGGTTTTCAGGCATGGCAGAAACCACACATTCATAGGCAGAAAGACCGAGATATCCCAAAGCGCGTGGGCCGGGTCCCGGACGATAACCGCGTGCAAACCGGTCAATCTGAAGGAATGTTTCGTTCCATTCCCAGTATACTTTGTAATCGTAGTCATGAGCCGTTTTTTCCACGACTTCATCAATCTCGTTTTCACCACAAGATTGTGGTACGAGTATCAGAGCCAGCAAAAGGGCACTGAAGGTAAAGATTTTTGTGAGTTGTGTTACTTTCATAAGATCTAAAATTTGGTAGCCGAAAGGCAGCATGATTAAAACATGGCAAATATCGTGCTAAAATGTGGAATTTACCGTCGACAATCAGCCCTATTTTGTTACGCAGCGCAAAATTCTGACTTTATCTGTTGATTTTCAATAAATAACCTTAAAATGGTATTAAAAAAGGGCCAGGAATGTCTTTTCCGACCCTTTTTTGGTGTTCTATCCAGCTTTGGGAATGGTTATGGCCTCTGAGCCTTCCCATTGGTATAGGCCTTCAATAGAGAGATATCGTTCACCGGTATCATAATTGAAGCCAAGTATTTTGGCTCCTGCCGGGATTTCCGGTAGTTTTTGAGCAATGGCAGCCAAGGTTGCTCCGGACGAAATACCACCAAAAATGCCTTCCTCGAGTGCAGCTCTGCGTGCAAATTCGAAGGCATCTTCTTTTTCAATTTGAATAATACCATCCAGGATTTCTGTGTGCAGGTTTTTGGGTACAAATCCTGCGCCGATACCTTGAATAGGGTGTGGCCCGGGTTGACCGCCTGAAATAACCGGACTTAAAGCTGGTTCAACGGCAAATACCTGTAGTTTGGGGAAATGTTTTTTTAGTTCTTCAGCAACTGCTGTGATATGCCCTCCGGTGCCCACTCCTGTGATCAGAACATCGATCCCCTCCGGAAAATCGGCCAGGATTTCCTTTACGGTAGTGGCTTTGTGAACAGTAATATTGGCTTCGTTCTCAAATTGTTGGGGCATCCACGCATTGGGGATTTGTTCCAACAACTCCTGAGCTCTGGCAATAGCGCCTTTCATGCCTTTTTCTCTCGGTGTCAGATCAAATTGTGCACCATAGGCTGCCATCAGGCGCCTTCTTTCTACACTCATGCTTTCCGGCATGACTAAAATAAGCGGGTACCCTTTTACTGCCGCTACCATGGCTAAACCAATGCCGGTGTTGCCGCTGGTAGGCTCAATGATCACGCTGCCTTCTTTAAGTAATCCACGTTGTTCTGCATCTTCAATCATAGACAAGGCAATACGGTCTTTGATGCTGCCACCGGGGTTGGCTCGCTCCAGTTTGATCCATACATCATGTTCCTTTCCAAAAAGACGGTTAATGCGCACATGGGGAGTGTTACCAATGGTTTCAAGAATGTTGTTAGCTTTCATGAATGTATTATTTTAAGTGATAAACGAGTAAAAACAGAGCACCCTTTCCAGCATCTGGCCGGAAAGGGTGCTCTGTTTATGGGAAAAATAGATTGGAATTATCTTTTTTACCTCATGTGAACTGCCTTCCCTTTCCTTCCGGATGGACAACAGCAACAACATGCGGTAATAAAAGATAGTGACTTGTTCATAACAGGTGTACAAATGTACTGGTTTAGAATTACAAATTCCAAGCCAGTTCTTATTTTTAATAATTTCATAAACAGAAAGACCTTTAAAATGGTTTAAGTTAGAAACATCACCCTATGAATTTCAATATCCCGGATACCGACCAAAAGCGTGTTGTGATTGTGGGAGGCGGATTTGCTGGACTTACGCTGGCCCGTAAATTGGCATCTAATAAAGCCTTCCAGATCGTTCTGATTGACAAAAACAACTACCACCAGTTTCAACCTCTTTTTTACCAGGTGGCTATGGCTGGCTTAGAGCCTTCCAGTATCGTTTTCCCCTTCAGGAAAGTCTTTCAAAATCAAAAAAATGTCTTTGTCCGATTGGCCACGGTACAGGCTGTCCGGCCTGAAGCACACGAAATTGATACGGAGATTGGTGCCCTGAGATATGATTATTTGGTGCTGGCGATGGGAGCAGACACTAACTGGTTCGGAAATGAGGATTTGAAAGCCAATGCCATACCAATGAAATCGGTTAGTGAAGCGCTTTACCTTCGAAATGCTATTTTTGAAGATTATGAACGAGCCGTTACTGCAGATGATTACACGGACCGGCAGCGATTTCTGGATATCGTGGTGGTAGGCGGCGGTGCTACCGGCGTAGAGGTGGCCGGAGCTTTGGCCGAAATGAAACAACACATCATTGGAAAAGACTATCAGGACTTGAATCGGGATGAAATCCAGATCCATTTAATTCATGGCTCCTCAAGAGTGTTGAATGCTATGTCGGAGGAAGCTTCTGCCCAATCGGAAAAATTTCTGAAAGATCTGGGAGTGGAACTTTGGCTGGACAAAGTCGTAAAGGCTTATGATGGCAAGACGGTATTAATGGACGATGGCTCCACCATCCGGGCCGATAAAGTTATTTGGGCAGCAGGTATTATCGGAAACAAATTAGAGGGAATTCCGGCAAGCTCCATGGCACGCGGCAATCGTATAATCTGCAATGAGTACAATGAAGTGGCCGGTCTTTCTGATGTTTTTGCCTTGGGAGATATTGCGCTTCAAACACATGATCCCGAATGGCCAAACGGTCACCCTCAGGTAGCGCAACCAGCCATGCAGCAAGGAAAACTTCTGGCTAAAAACATAGTCCGAAAGAACAAGGGAGAAGCTTTACAGCCATTCCGATACACAGACCTGGGTAGCATGGCAACCATTGGTCGTCACCGTGCGGTAGCTGACCTTCCTTTTTGGAAAACACAGGGATTCTTAGCCTGGGGTATGTGGATGTTTATTCACCTGCTGTATATCCTGGGAACCAAAAATAAGGTTTTTGTTTTCCTGAACTGGGTTTGGAACTACCTGACCTATGATCAAAGTTTACGACTGGTGATCAAGCCCTGGCGGAAGCCGGCATAGTGTGTTGTTTTTCAGACTATTCTCCGCGAATAAGTTCGATATACCCTTGCAGCAAATCGGGGCGCAGTACAATGCCGCCTACCCGCCATTCATATACTTTACACACGTAAAAGTAGGTGCCTTCTGCGAGTTCCTTGCCACTCTCATTGGTGCCGTTCCAGTTAATGGTTGGTTCTGTGGTCTGGAAAACCAGATTACCCCAACGATTAAAGATCTGGAGTTCCACATTTGCAATAAATCGCCAGCCTGGGAATGGGGTATACAGGTCATTGGCTCCGTCTCCATTAGGTGTGAATGCATTGGGTAAAACATAATTTGGACAGTTGTCTACACAAACCAGATTACTCAATGCACTTTCATTGCCAACAGAATCAAGGGCCGATACCGCATAACAACCGGCCAATTGATCGGGTAGACTATGGGTAAATGAAGTGTTGTCGACGCCGTTCTGATCCATAATCAGATTAAGCGGTTCTCCTTCCAAAGGGGCGTACCAAATCTTGTAGGCAACGGCATCATCTGTGCCTCCACAAGTAGTATTAGGGTTTGTCCAGGACAACTGATTCAGGAAAGGCGGTCCTGGTTCAGCCTGATTTGGATCATCGCAAAGGTTACTTACGGCCAATATGGGTGCACAAGGAGGTACGGTATCAATTGGAACGCCACAAATCTCTTGAGATTTGTTAAAAAGCGGATTAAGTAAGCCACTGATACTGTAGGTGCCTTCGCTTTCCACATAATAACAATATTCCTGACCGTTGATCAAGCCGCGATCCTCGTATTGTTTGATACTGGAACTCCCAATGGGATCGAATAGGCCGGTTTGGTTGTTCTTGCGAAAAATCCTGTACTGGTAATTGTTCCAGGGTACCTGGTGTTCCCAACTCAGGATATTGGTCTGATCGGTAGAAACAATAGAGAGGAATACAGAGGATGCCGCCCTGGTATTCCCCAGTAATACATTCCCTTTTACATAAAAATCCACCTGATAGCGGTGAGGACCTGAAACCGTGTTTAACGGCTCATCAAAGGCAAAAGTGGTATCGTTGGCTTGCCAGAATTCGTTGGCAGAAAAAGAAGCGCCCGGTACATCTGAAAAGGTGCCTCCGCTAAATCCGTCAGCCCTGCGCAACTGGTATCGATATGGGCCGTGATTGATGATCGTATCCAAATCCTGGGCTACTGGCTTGGACCAGGCTACATACATGCGACCGGCTGACAGATCAGTGGCTTCTACCGAAACATTGGTCATTAATGGCAGATCACGTGGTAATTGAGCACAAACCTCTTCAGACGCAAGACTTTCAACCACATTATAAGGATAACCTCCAATGGAAGTCCGTGCAAATTTGGCCAACACCCGGTAACAATAAGTACGGCCACGCTCTACCTGAGTATCCTGATAATAATATCTGCCATCTTTTACAGCTCTTGTTACTGCAATAAGCTGGGTATATCCTTTGCCAGCCAGGCCAGGTTCGCAGGTGTCTGGTACAAAAGGATTACTGCCTTCCCTGCGCCAAACGGAAAAGCCAAGAAAGTAATTTTCTGCAGCATCTTCGCAGACATAAGGCCTTTGCCAACTTATTTCAATGTTTCCCTGAGAGGCATCTGCTTGCAAATCTTCAGGCGCCGGTCCAACCACCTTGATCGAAACCGTATACAAATCTGCCAACTGGGGTGTGGTTAGCGTATCTGTTGCCTTAAATACAACAGTATACGGCTGATTGGAGATATGTTCGCAGGCGGTTTTCCAATGAAATTTACCGGAAACGGGCGATTCTAACCATCCCAGGTTTCCGGTAAAGGTAGCCGGGCTATATTGTGAAGTAAGCGGAGCGCCAAGTGCGGAAAGGCGAACCAGATCAGTGGTGTCTATATCGGTTCCTATAACGGTAAAGTCGATTTCCTGGCCGGCAACCACACAAATTTTATCCACAGCTTCTACTTCAGGAGGGTTGTTATTACATGCTGACACAAAAATCTGCATGTCGCGGATGGTACGGTCAATGATTTTCCCCTTCCTCCAGGAGATGATGACAAAAGCAATATTATATACACCAGGCACCTTCGGCGATTTCCAAAGGATGTCTCCGGTAACCGGATTCAGACTGAACACGTTGTCTAGACCAAATCCGATTTCATTAGGGAAGGAATAATTGGGCACCTCTGCATTAGGACCCTGAAGTGGAACGATCAGTTCATAAGATAAACTATCCCCATCCGGGTCTGAGGCATTTGGGTTGTGTTTGTACGGTTTCCCTACACAGGCATTATCTATGGGTGGCTGGAGCAGGAATGGCGTGGTATTCATGCCTCCAAACTGCGCATCCTGGAAGGTGTAAGTTGTTTGTATGTGGAATGGCACATTGTCGGATGCGGGCGGATTTACATTAATGATTCCACCTATCCTGTTTTGATCTGTCATGCCAATTGTATAGGTGCTGGGACCCGCATAGGTATGTTCTGAAACGTAGGTATTGTATTTGATATCATTGGCAAGGGGTACGCCCTGAAATCCCAGGCCATTGTTCCGGGCTACTTTCTGAATCACACCGTCGCCCCAATTTATTTCAAGCGTGTCACGATCGGCATTCACGCTACTGGTTTTTGTCCAGGTAATGATAGTAGCCCGTATGGTAAGCGGTCCAATTTGTTCAATATGGATTTCCCCTGCCCGATTGTGGGTAGCAAATAAGGCAACCGGAAAGGCTAGTACGGCTAAAATCGGCAGGAGTAGTCTTTGTTTCATGGTTGGACGGTTTACAGTAAACGGCTTACAGGAGACGGATTAGGTTGGTCAGTTGATAAAGCGAATTACAAGAGTACAAAAATATTCTTTAGGCTGCCTGAAGAATATGAACAATTGCCAGAATCCGCAAAATGGATCAACAAATTAGTCGAAAAAGGGTTTCCACGCTTAACGAGTAAGAACGATATAATCTTTTAGCAAAGTCTTTAAAAAATCAATCCGATTAAAGGGACGATGCTCTATGCCCAGAATAGGCATTAATTTCGATACCAGGTCTTCCACCAGTTCTTCATGGGCCTGGTTGGGATAGGTATTCAGCCGGGTCAATACTGATTTCACAAAAATCATATCGCGTTCACTCAAATGGCGCACCTGAGGATAAACCGGAGTATAATTCTGGAGAGACGATATATTCAGGATATCGTTTAGCCGGAAGGCGTGGTTGGCACTCTGCAGTTTTATCAGGGTAGTGTTGGCAGCCATATCGCCCAAGCGTTGCGCTTTAGACGTGGTTTTGATTAACAATCCGCCTATCAGCCCCAGACAAAAAATGGAATCAACCAATTGAAGTAATGCCCTAAGGGTCACATCGCTCCATTCCGGATCCTTTCCATCCAGCCTCACCACCTTGATACTCATAGCCATTTTGCCCGGGCTTTGGCCTCTTTTCAGGATTTCGAAACAGATATGGTATAAAAAATAAACCAGGAACATGAGCACCCCAACAAAAATCCCCCACATATTATCCATACCCGGGAACACCAGCAAAATCAAAATAACCAATGAATAATACCCAAAGGCCACAATAAAAGTATCCAAAAGCCAGGCCATAGCACGCTCCTGCAACCCAGCGAGCTCATACTCAATGGTCACATTCTGTGTGGTCCGGATCTCAATGGTTTTGGACATGGAGAGTGTTTGGGTGTTTGAGTGTTTGGGTGTTTGAGTTGGCGTTCGGCTTAGTATTTTAGTAGGCTGACGCCCTGTTAAATGGTTTTTATGGAATAATCATTTTGGTGAAGTCAGGGGATAAGCTTACTGTGATAATACCTAGACTAGAGTGTGTCTGAAAAACATTCAGCGGGCTGAAAATGCATCTTTTGAAACTTGCCTTTCGCGTCTTTTTCGGGCAATAAGCCCCATTATTCCCCGAAAAAGGGCGCTCAGTCAGGACCCAAAATCTGCTATTTTCATCTCCGGCAATGTTTTTCAGACACACTCTAACGCCAACTCACACACTCAAACACTCACATTATATTCCCTCAGAGCCTCATTGAGTGATACCTTTTTATCGGTGCTTTCTTTGCGCTCGCCTATGATGAGTGCGCAAGCTACCTGGTATTCACCTGCGGGGAATTTTTTGGTATAGGTGCCAGGAATGACCACTGATCTTGGGGGCACTTTGCCCTTGAATACTTTGGGTTCTGCTCCGGTTACGTCTATGATGTGAGTGCTTTGAGTGAGAACCACATTAGCCCCCAAAACGGCTTCCCGACCAACCTGTACGCCTTCTACTACAATGCACCGGGAGCCGATAAAACATTCGTCTTCAATAATGGTAGGAGTTGCTTGCGGGGGCTCTAAAACGCCACCTATGCCGACCCCACCAGCCAGGTGTACATTCCGACCAATTTGAGCACAGGAGCCTACTGTAGCCCAGGTGTCTACCATGGTGCCGGAGCCTACCCATGCGCCGATATTGACATAGGAAGGCATGAGAATGGCGCCTTTTTCAATAAATGAGCCGTAGCGGGCCAATGCGTGCGGAACTACCCGGACGCCTTTTTGTGCAAAACCACTTTTGAGCGGAATTTTATCGTGGAATTCAAATGGGCCTACTTCGATGGTTTGCATTTCCTGAATAGGGAAATACATCACAATGGCCTTTTTAATCCATTCATGCGTAATCCATACTCCTTCTGAATCGGGCTCAGCTACGCGGATTTCCCCAGCATCCAGCATGGCTACTGCTTCACGTACGGCTTTTCTTGTTTCTTGATCCTGTAACAGTGAACGATCTTGCCAGGCTGCTTCGATGATGCTTCTTAATTCGCTCATTTTTGATTCGGTTTGTACTTGAATGTAATGGTGCCACATTGAATGGCAGCTCCCTGCCTTTCCTCAAATTTATAGGTTTTGGCTTTTCTTAATGATTGATTGATTTTGGAAGTATCCGTAGTGGTGCTTAGCTCCGGCAAAAAATCAGTGGAAATAACATATCCATTCCAGTTTATGCATATTTTAACCACGGATACCCAGGCAACGGAGTCTGTTAGGACCGGCACATCAACCAGTGTGGATCTTTCAGCCTTCCGTTTGGCGCATGCAGCTACTGCAATAACCAGTATTGCAAGCAAATACCTCATCATAGTTAACCCGTAAGTAACACCGCAATAAGATAATCCGCCAGCAGAATTAAGATGTCGGAATACACTACTGCACGGGTACTGGCTTGTCCGAGTTCAATGCTGCCGCCTTTCACAAAATACCCTTGATAACAGGAAACGGTGGTTAAAATGTAGGCAAAAACGATCGATTTTACATACATCATGAATACATTGTAGGGTACAAAAAACGACCGCACCCCCTGCACATATTCATCGTCTGTGATCAAACCCGTGGGTACACTGGAGAGATAGCCGCCAATAACCGCTACAAAAGCAGAAAAGGTTACCAGCAAAGGGATCACCACAAGCGCTGCAATCAGTTTAGGGGTGATCAGGTAGGCAGCAGTATTAACTCCCATCACTTCCATGGCATCAATATGCTCTTTTTGGCGCATACCGCCAATTTCAGCAGCCATGTTAGAGCCTACTTTCCCCGCTAAAACCAGGCAGGTAATAGTGGGCGACAATTCGATTAATGCCAGATCACGAACAATATATCCAATGTAATAACGCGGAACCAATTGACCATCCAATTGATAAGCGAACTGAATGGCCGCCACTGCGCCAATGAAAATGGAAATCAGACAAACAATGATCAGAGAGCCAATTCCGATATCATTCATCTGGCGCATGGTTTCCTTGTAATACATGGAAACCTTTTCCGGCCGGCTCATCGCTTGTTTCATCATGATGAGGTACCGACCGAAATCGTACAGGAAATTGTATTTGGAGAGGATGGATTGCACAGGAATGGACGTTCGATTTACAACTTGGGATGCTTAATTTGGAGTTTGTACGGGCAAAAGTAGGGTTTGGTTATGGGATTGAACGGAAATATTTGCAGCAGGTTATAAAACTTCCGCAACAACAAAAATACTGCCGATCACCAGAATAAGATCCGTAGGACTTGCCTGCCGTTTCGCGGCTTTTAATGCATTTTTTACAGAACTATATCTTTTGCCTTTTAGCCCAAATCCCGCAGCTTTTTCTTGCAAAGCAATGGTATCCAATCCACGCGGAATATTGGCTTTGGCAAAGAAATATTGTGCTTCTGCGGGAAAAAGTGCCAGCATTTTGTCCACATCCTTATCGTTTACAAAACCAGTTACAATGTGTAATCTGGATGCAGAACCTTTCAACATAGAGCGGACCTTTGAAAAGGCCACAGTAAGGCCTCCTTCATTGTGGGCGCTATCACATAAAATTGTTGGGTTTTGCCCGATCACTTGCCAGCGCCCCATAAATCTGGTTAGCTGGGGCAGATTTTGCAAGGCGTAACGAATATTGGGTTCGGTGAAACGATCCCTGAACGCCCGGGTCTGGTTTAGCATCTCTACAGCCTGTAAAACGGTACACAGGTTTTTGGCCTGGAACGGCCCGGCAGCACCGAGTTCCAGATGGCTCAGGTGAGTTTTATGCTCCCGGAGGGTAGTGTAACTTGAGGCCAATGAATTACTTGCCTCGCTTTCCACGGCCTTATAATGCTGATCTGCAAATACAATAGGAGCATGAACGCTTTCTGCCTTGGCAAGAAATACAGGCGCAGATTCCGGGTGGGTTTCGCCGATAACCACCGGAATGCCTGGCTTAATGATGCCGGCTTTTTCTCCTGCAATCAAAGGCAGGGTATCGCCAAGCATATTCATGTGATCGTAGCTGATATTGGTAATTACACTCAATTCCGGGGTGATCACATTGGTGCTATCCAGCCGACCGCCAAGTCCTACCTCAATGATGGCCACATCCACTTTTTCCCGGGCAAAATGATCAAATGCCATGGCAACACATAGCTCAAAAAAAGAAGGCTGAATACGGTCAATGACTTCCAGGTTTTTATGTACAAATTCTACCACCCGGGGCCGGGGAATATACTTGCCATCCACCTTTATTCGCTCCCGAAAATCCTTATAGTGAGGACTTACATACAAGCCTGTTTTGAGCCCGGACGCCTGACAAATAGCTGATAACATGTGACTTACGGACCCCTTCCCGTTGGTGCCGCCAACATGAACGGAAATAAACTTCCGGTGCGGGTTGCCTAAATGTTCGCACAACGCCAGGGTGTTCGTAAGATCTTTTTTGAATGCTGCTGGCCCAATACGGTGGAACATGGGCAGTTGAGCGTATAAATATTCGAGGGTTTGAGCGTAGGTCACGGTGGGACGATGAACGATGAACGATGAACGATGTGACGACAGGGGGATTGTCCGGGATGTTTTTTCTGAGACAAATTTCGGAGTTATTTGCACATTTGCGCACCATCAATAAAATTTACCGTCCATCCCGAGTACTCGGGACCACCGTCCATCGTTATGAATCCGGATACCCTTCAGTTGCACTTCGACCCGAACCAAATGGTGGTACTCAATCTGGCGATGGCATTTTTGATGTTTAGTGTGGCATTGGATGTTCGTTTTTCCGATTTTAAGCAGGTAGCAAATTTCCCGAAGTCGATTGCTGTAGGTTTGTTGGCGCAGTTTCTGGTGTTCCCGTTGCTGACACTTGGCATTATCGCGGTGTTTCAGCCTCCGGTGAGTGTATCGATGGGAATGGTGTTAGTGGCCATGTGCCCTTCCGGGAACATGACCAACTTTTTGGTGCATTTTGCCAAGGCCAACGTGCCATTATCTGTAACATTAAATGCGATCATCATCCTTTCAGCCACTTTTGTAACACCTGCGGGATTTTTGTTTTGGTCCAAATTTATCCCGGAATCAGAGGCTATCAGGCAGTCATTTGAGCTTAGTTTTTTAGACATGGCTCTGATCATTGTAGAGTTGATCGTCATCCCACTTTTGTTAGGCATTTGGCTGAACCAGAATCGCCCAAAAATGGTGGCTAGAATTCGACCATGGGCACAGCGACTCTCACTGATTATTTTCTTTGCTATTTTATTCCTTGCATTATTAGGCAACCGTCAAAACATAGTGGATTATCTGGGAATGATTTTTCTACTGGTGGCCGTGCATAATGCGGTGGCTTTAGGCAATGGTTTTGTGCTGGGGACTTTGTTCAAATTGCCTAAAATAGATCGACGCACCCTGGCTTTTGAGGGGGGGATTCATAATACTGCCATGGGATTATTGCTTATTTTCAAATTTTTCGGCGGATTGGGGGGCATGGCGCTTATTGCAGCCTGGTGGGGTATTTGGGATCTTGTTACTGGTATGTGCCTGGCCTGGTGGTGGAGGCGGAGTGCGGTTTGAGGAGGTTTAAGGGGGTTTAAGGGGGTTTATGGGGGTTTATAGGGTTTATGTACCATCAGCTAAACGGGATTGGGCATTGTTCAGAAAAGTGTGACACACTTTTCTGAACAATGCCTCGTCGGGTATCAAATCCTCAACCCTGGGGCGTGTTGGCTTTTTCTTTTTCATTGTCAAAGTTGATTGTTTTTTTGATTCTAACTTTGACACACTTTTCTGAACACCCTCCAATGGGGTAACCCAAAATACCAGGCTCAGCGCTCCTTAAATCCATAAACCCCCATAACCCCCATAAACCCCATAACCCCCATAAACCTCCTACCTTCGCCCCATGCTACTCACTCTGTTACAAAAAGAATTTCTGCTTGAATTTCGGCAGCGGTATGCACTAAGCGGTATCGTACTGTACGTCTTCAGCATGGTATTTGTGGTATACATTGCCAGTATCAAAGTCCAACCTCAGGTTTGGAACGTGTTGTTTTGGTTAATTGTACTGTTTGCCAGTATCAATGCGGTGGTAAAAAGCTTTGTGCAGGAAAGCGGGGCAAGGCAACTGTATTATTACCAGATAGCAGATCCCTCCATGTTATTGCTGGCTAAAATTATCTACAATACCTTGCTTCTGTTGGTAATAAGCTTATTATCCTTTGGAACATATAGCCTGGTAGCCGGCAATCCGGTGAAAGATATGGCCTTATTCAGTCTGACCGTAGCACTTGGTAGCGTAGGATTTAGTATTGCTTTCACCTTTATCGCAAGTATTGCAGCTAAAGCCAATAACTCAGCCACTCTGATGGCTATTTTGAGCTTTCCGGTCATTTTGCCGATACTTCTTACCTTAATCCGGCTCTCTCAGATTTCATTGCGGTTATTGCAGGATACCTCTTACAAAAAAGACATCATTAACCTGTTGGCCATTGATGCTATTTTGCTGACGCTGACCTTCGTTTTATTTCCCTTTATCTGGAAAGACTGATTTTATGAACCAACGAATTGCCCAATTTGCCCTGGTGGTGGCAGATTACGACGAAGCCATAGACTTTTACACCCGGGTCATGGGATTTGAGTTGCTGGAAGACACCGTTATGAGCGAAACCAAACGCTGGGTGCGGGTTAAACCCCGTGGAGAAGGGGAGTGCGCTATCCTGCTGGCAAAAGCCGCTAATCCGGAACAGCTCAGCAGGGTAGGTAACCAAACCGGTGGACGGGTATTTCTCTTTCTGCATACGGATGATTTCTGGCGCGACTACCAACGACTGCGCGAACACCAGGTGGAATTTGTGCGCGAGCCTTCCGAGGAACCCTATGGCACCGTGGCGGTATGCAAGGATTTGTATGGTAATTTGTGGGATTTGATCGGGAAATAGTAGTTTGTACCCTAAATCTTTCTGGTATGCAAAAAATACTCTTTTGGGCTTGTATTGTATGTTTGGCTGGCGCCTGCTCCACTTCCGAAAAAGCCTTGAATGGAGATGCCTGGATGTTTAAATCCATGAATCGGTTGGATGATTACAATCCATTGCTGGAGCCTGACCGGCGGTCAGAATTTTATTGTCCGGTGAGGAAGAAGAAGGTAGATTGGGAAGAAAGATCCGTGTTTAACCCCACTGCGGTGGTGAAGGATGGCCGGGTATGGCTGTTGTACCGGGCACAGGATCAGTATGGCACTTCGCGCATTGGTTTGGCCAATAGTCGCAATGGCCTGGAATTCAAGAAAAACAACATTCCGGTTCTGCGCCCGGAAAATGATGCCATGAAAGAATTGGAATGGGAAGGCGGATGCGAAGATCCAAGGATAATACAACGGGAAGATGGCATGTATGTAATGACCTACACGGCCTACGACAAAAAAGTGGCGCGACTGTGCTTGGCTACATCCTACGACTTGCTTTCCTGGGAGAAACAAGGGTTGGTTCTCAGGGAAAGGAAGTACCGAGATTTATGGTCGAAATCAGGCGCTATCGTATGTGAACGCGATGGCAGTAAGGTCATTGCCAAAAAAATCAAGGGCAAATACTGGATGTACTGGGGTGATACGGACTTGTTTATGGCCAGTTCGGATGATTTAATCAAATGGGAGCCGCTGGAAGATAAAAAAGGTAACCTGAAACGGGTCATGATGCCACGTTCAGGTATGTTCGACAGCCGCCTGGTGGAGCCAGGGCCTTTCGCTTTGATTCAAAAAGAAGGGATTCTATTACTTTATAACAGTGCCAATAGTGCCAGTAGTGGCGACAAAACCATGGGTGCTGATGTGTATTCCGTAGGACAGGCACTTTTTTCCGCCAAAAACCCGTGGGAGCTCCGTGCACGTGCCAACAAATACCTGATCACGCCGGAAAAGGAATTTGAAAAAAAGGGCGAGGTAGCCAATGTCTGCTTTCTGGAAGGCATGGCCTGGATAAACGGTCGCTGGCTGATGTATTACGGCGGGGGTGATTCCAGAATAGGGGTAGCGGAGGGGAAACAATAATTGGGAACGCGTGGAATTTGGGGTCACTCCAATGCAAAAAGACAAGGTATTTGATTTTTCATAAACATGTGTGTGATATGGATTGCTGAATATTAGACGTTAAACCTGATATTCCGTGAGCAACACAGCCGAACGCCCTATGCGGAAATCTGCGGTTCATCTCCGAAAATCTGCGGGAACCCCAAAATTCACTTGCCCCTCACACAAAGTTACCAGCAAATCATCCGAATCATCCCCCCAACACACCATTCCGTCGAAAAAGCCGCAAGGGCCGTCAACCTTACCGCGACTTTGTGGTCTTCCATTGGAGCCATCTACCTTCTCTTGCTATGAAACAAAACGCACTCTCCGGGCGAGTCTTCGCCGCGCTATTCTTTCTTTCAACCAGCTTACTTACTGCACAAAATACAGGAATCAAGGGCCAGCTGCAAAGCCCGGCTGCAGAAGCTGTAGGATTTGCCACCCTGGGCATTTACCTCTCTGAAGGTGGTGATCTGAAAAAAGCCGGAGCCAGTGATGAATCGGGTATTTTCGAATTGCGCGGCCTGGATCCTGGGGTTTATGTGCTCAAAGTAAACGCGCTGGGTTTTGGTAATTATTTGCGCTCAGATATCCGTTTGGAGGCTAATCAACTATTAGACCTCGGCGTAATAACCCTGAGTAGCAGCGAAATTAGCCTGGATGAAGTAACCGTAACCGCTTCCCGGGTGATGGTGGAAATCAAACCCGACCGCACCATCTTTAACGTGGATGGTACGATCAATAGCGCCGGTTCAGATGGCATGACGCTGCTTAGAAAGGCGCCTAATGTAACGGTAGATAACAACGATAACATCAGTGTACTCGGTCGCTCAGGCGTACTCCTTTATGTGGACGGCAAGCGTATGCCGCTCACGGGTGCAGACCTTACCAGCTTTTTGCAAAACCTGCCGGCAGAGCAGGTGGATCGTATTGAGATCATTACCAATCCAGGCGCCAAATACGAAGCGGAAGGAAATGCAGGTATCATCGATATCCGCTTGAAACGCGATCAAAACCTGGGCGCCAACGGGTCTGTCAATACCACTGCCAGTCAGGGAATTTACCACAAGGCAAATCTGAGCGGCTCGGTCAATTACCGGAACAAGACCTTCAATGCATTCGCCAATGCAGGACTGGGCAATGGCACAGGATTCCATAATATGACCTTTTTCAGTCGGCTGAATGGTATGGTGCAGGATGAGATCAACAACCGAACCAACGATTTTACCTCCAATAACTATCGTGCCGGAATAGACTTTTTCCTGGGGAAAAAACATACCCTTGGCTTGCTGGTAAGCGGTGGCGATAATCAGCGCGAAAGCCGCATGTTCAATCGCATCACCATTGCACAAGAAACCACGCCCGATTTCATTGACAGTATTCTGGTGGCCAATTCCACGGATGATAACCATCGGAAACAACAAACCTATAATCTCAACTATCGTTTTGATAATGCGGACGGTCGTACCTTGAATATTGACCTGGACTATGGCGCTTACCGGAATGGCAGTTTGCGCTATCAGCCTAATCAATATTACACCAGCGATGAAACTGGCTTGCTTACGCTGGTAGTCAATAGCTTTGACACCCCAAGTGACATAGACATTTATACATTCACCACCGATTTTGAAGATAAACTTTGGGGTGGTACCATGGGCGCCGGTGTGAAGTACAGCAAGGTGGTTTCCGACAATACTTTTTTGGTGTATGATGAACCCAATGGAATTCCGGTGCGCGACAATCGCCGCTCCAATAGATTCCGCTACGATGAACAGGTATATGCCGGATATGTGAATTATGCCAGACCGTTGGGTAAAAAATGGCAATTCTCCGCCGGTTTGCGTGCTGAGTTGACAGATGCCATGGGCAATTTGAAAGCATTTTTGCCCGAGTTGGAAGAACCACCGGTATTGTTCAATTACCTGAGCTGGTTCCCAAGCGCCGGACTTACATGGGAATTATCCGAGCAGCATAGCCTGGCGTTCAATGGCGGCCGACGCATCAACCGCCCGGATTACAATGTATTGAACCCGTTTAACAATCAAATGAGTCAGTTGTCTTATGAAAAAGGCAATCCTTTCCTGCGTCCGGAAATAGTGAACAACCTGGAACTGGGATATACCCTTGCACACAGGTATAACCTGAAGCTGGCCTACAGCAAAACGACAGATCAGATTACCCGTTTGATCGCTCCCGATGAAGTAGATCCGCGTGCCGGTTTTATCACCTGGGACAACCTGGCTAGTCAAACCATCCTGAGCGTAAATGTGAGCGCTCCGGTACAAATTGCCAAATGGTGGAATGCCTATTTCAATGGCAGTGCTTCACACATTAATAATCAGGCCGATTATGGCGACGGAGGCATTGTGGATGTGCAAGCCTTCAGCTACACTCTTTTCCAGCAACACACCTTCGATTTGCCCTGGGCCCTGAAAGGCGAAATTTCCGGCTATTATTCCGGCCCGGGAGTTTGGGGCGGCGTGTTTCTGTTTGAGTCCAATTGGGGGCTAAACCTGGGCCTTCAGCGCAAATTCCTGCGCGACAGACTCAATGTTCGCCTCGCTGCCGACGACATTTTCTACGAAACCGGCTGGGATGGCTATTCTGATTTCAACGGTCTGTATTCCGCTGGCGGTGGCAGGTGGGACAGCCGGCGGGTAAGTCTCAGCCTGGGCTACCGTTTCGGTAACGACAATGTAAAGAGCCGCCGCCGCAGCACCGGTCTGGAGGCAGAGGCAGGCAGGGTAGGTGGGGAATAGGGACTGAAAACGCAATTGCTTTACTGTCGGGGTGATTGCCAATCACCCCGACAGTAAAGCAATTGCGTTTTCAGTCCAATGGTTTAAGGGTAAAATGTCCGGTTTGTACCACCGGCTCACCAACGGTTTGCAGTGAACCATTTTGTAAGACAGCCTGGAATTTCAGTTTCCGGCCAGCAACAAAGGATGCATTGGATCCATAAGGGATGGTAAACACGAGCGGGGTTGCCAGGAATGGATCTTTAACAGGCAATTCCAACATAAAATGGTCTTTCCCTTTTTGCCTGGAAAATAGATCGGGGTTTGCCCGAAACTTAATGGCCCCAACCGGCCTGCCCCGATTTTTTCGGGTAATACTGGATAAGCGCCGGAAATCTCCGTTTGCATATCTGAAACGGATGCCTGGGAAGCGTTCTGCAAAGATTGAATCTACCAGAATGAAGATCTCCTGCTCGTCCCAGGCTTTCATGTAATACTGTCCCAGGGTCATGGTGAGCGAAAAGTGCATGGTGTCCTGTTGCTTTTGAACCTTCCCCTGATACTCCGCATAAACCACATTGTCTGGATACTTGTACACGAAGTCTACACTGTCATTTGGATGAATTTTCAAAAAACAAGTATAGCCTTTTTCATTAGGAGAAGATTCATTGCTGAATACCTGACCGTATAGGCTGGTATTCAGCAAAAAAAACAGGATGGAAAAGGTTTTCAAGGTAAAATCGCTTTAAATGGGTTGTATCAGCAATCGATAAGTGAAAATGATGAATTCAGCTCCTTTATCAAAACATCAATCAATCGACACCTCATCCGCAAATAACCAGCTTGGGTATCCCGCGCCTTTATGGGTGGCAGGGCACTGCCCCAGGTTTTTACCAACAATCCTTAGGTAACGTGTTTTGATGTTGACCATTGGAATGGAAAGTTCCTTTTGAAGGATTCCCATGGCAGAGGGTAGAATATCACACTTGACCTCTCCGGCCGGAGTAAAGGTTTTACCATCCTCAGACACCTCTACCTGTAGTGCGGTTGGGAAAAAGATCCAGGAGTTTTCGTCCTGCAAAAAATTGGCACTGATCCGGTTGATCTTTTGTTCTCTGCCCAGGTCGATCACCATATCCAGGTTGCCACCTTCAAAACCCTGCCAACCACCGGTCCGGAAATCTTCTCCACCCCGAACGCCGTCCACCAGCCCGTCATTGCCGCCGGCTGTATACTGAGGAGAATAAGCATGGGCGTAGTTTAATACCTTCAAATCGCCACGGATACGATGGAATTCCACCAATACTGAGTTGCTTTTGTCATTCCCTTTTTCAGCATGCAAAAACATTCTTTGCGAACGATCCACTTTCACAGGGCCTTGATAATCACGCCATTGTACTTTTCCGCTAACATCAGCGAACATGTACCGGATTTTGGCTTTAGGATCTGAGCAACCAAGTTCTACCTCGGTGCGGTTTTTAAAAATGGTGGCGCCCGTTTTGACAAAAGGCGCGGCAATAATAGCCTTTTCCGTGATGGTTTGGATGGGCCAATCTTGTTCTGCAGTGCCCCATTCCGTTGGCGAGTTGGTCATAGAAAACGCAAGGGTACCTCCGCCTGTAAGCATGCCGTGGGTAATCCATGATCTGGACCATGGCTGTTCGTTATAACTCAAGCCCTTTACAAAACAATTTTTGCCTGAAATCTTTGGGGCAAGGATTTCCATTTTTTGCCCGTTTTCCAGCGATAAGGTAGCTTTTTCAAACCATGGGGTACCAATGGCATAGGTGGGATTTCCAGGAACAACCGGGTAAATGCCTAACGCTGAAAGTACCAGCCAGGCCGACATTTGTCCGCAATCTTCATTTCCGCTCAGTCCATCCGGTTGATCTGAATACATGGAATCCATGATCTGGCGTACCCGTTGCTGGGTTTTCCAGGGCTGGCCCACGTAATTGTAGAGATAAGCCATGTGGTGACTCGGCTCATTTCCGTGCACGTACTGACCAATCAAGCCGGTAATATCTGCCTGATTACGACCGGTTGTTTTTGTCTGGGCCGTAAAAAGATCATCGAGATGCTGGGTAAACCGGTCCTTGCCACCCATCATCAGCATCATGCCGGTGATATCCTGCGGCGCCGCAAAACGGTATTGCCAGGCATTGGCTTCTGTATAATTGAAATTAACCTCAAACGGATCGAAAGGAGAATGCCAGGATGCCCCTTTGCGTGCGCGGAAGAACCCGGTACTTGGGTCATACAGGTTTTTGTAAAACTGTGCCCGACGCGCAAATTCGGCAGCTGTTTCCTGGTTGTCCAGACTGCGTGCCATCTGGCTGATGCACCAGTCGTCGTAGGCGTATTCCATAGTCTTGGATACACTTTCTGCTTCGCGATTGCTGGGTACAAATCCCATTTCCCGGTACCAGCGCAGCCCGTAGCGATCGCTGTTGGCATTCGCTAACATGGCTTTCAGGGCCAGTTCGCCGTCGTAGCCACGTATGCCTTTGGCCCAGGCATCAACAATGACGGGTATGGAGTGATTGCCGATCATACAATCGGTTTCATTGGCGGCCAGCTCCCAAACCGGTAACAGGCCGCTTTCCTGATATTGCTGCAAAAAGGTTTGCACAAACTGGTTGGTGCGGCGTGGTTCCAGAATGGTGTACAGCGGATTACAGGCCCGGTAGGTGTCCCACAAGGAGAAGACGGTGTACGTTTCACCGCTTGCGGTATGTACTTTATTGTCGCGACCACGGTAGGCGCCATCTACATCACTCCAGAGGTTGGGTACTACCGAGGTGTGATAAAGAGCCGTATAGAAAATGGTTTTTTGCGCATCTGAGCCACCTTCCACGAGGATTTTGGAAAGCTGCTGCTCCCATTTGTCCTGGGTTTCTTTTTTCACCTGCTCAAAATCGAAATGATTACATTCAGCATCCAGGTTCTTGCGTGCGCCTTCAATGCTGGTTCCGGAAATGCCCACCGTGATTACCAGGGGGGTGTTATCGTTGTAAAAATCCAGCAAGCCAACTATGGATTTGCTGTCTACCGTGGGATTGGCTTCGCGGGGTGTTTTGTTCATGTCGAGCAACACACTGTTGGCAAACGGACGGGAAAACCGCATTACAAAGTAAATATGCTGCTCCTTAGCCCAGGATTTTGAGATCCGGTAGCCGGCAATTTCATGGTCATTGATCAGGGAAATACCGGAAGCTAACACCTCATCCCTGTGGCGCAAATCCACCATGATTTCTCCTTTTTCCTGGTTTTTTGGAAAGGTATACCGGTGTACGCCCACACGTTCCGTGGCGGTCATTTCACATGTAATATTGTTCCTGTCCAGCACCACACTGTAATATCCGGCCTCTGCCTTTTCAGTACTTTTACGAAAAGAGGAGCCGTTTTTAGCAGGTTCCAGCACTACCGGACCAATGAAGGGCATGACCAGTATGTCACAATAATCTGCCACACCGGTACCACTTAAGTGGGTGTGAGAAAATCCATAGATTATGGAATCAGAGTAGTGATATCCGGAACAACCGTCCCAATCCAGCATAGACAACCGGGTATCCGGACTCAATTGTACCATCCCGAAAGGAGCCGTGGCGCCGGGGTAGGTATGCCCGTGCCCGCCGGTGCCTATAAAGGGGTTGACATATTTAAGTGGAGAGGAGGAATTCGGTTTGGGAACAGAGGGCTTTGGTTGAGCAAAAACAGGCGCACAAAGGCCAATCAGACAAATGACCAGGGATAATTTCCGCATAGAGTGGAGCGATTTAGTGGCCTAAAGGTAAGGGGATTAAGAGATATTACCACTAAGCCACCTAGGGCACTAAGAGACACTCAGAACGCGAAACCTTAGTGCCCTAAGTGGCTTAGTGGTAATCCGAAAAATTGAATTTTACCACTCAAACTCCATCACCTGTTCCACGCCTTGCGCCAGACTAAACGACACCGGGCAAGTACGGGCGGCTTTTTCAAGGATGGTGCGCTGTGTTTCGGAATAATCGTTTTTTGGCATCACAAATTTGATGATTACCTGGGCAATACGCCTTGGATCAGCCGCCATTACCTTGGTTACCTCAGCGCGGGTGCCATTCATATCCCATCCATGATTTCGGGCGCTGATACCCATGATGGTCATGGCGCAGGAGGCCAGCGAGGTGGCACATAAATCCGTTGGGGAAAAAGCCTCCGCTTTGCCCTGATTGTCCAGAGGAGCATCGGTGATAATGGTAGTTCCGGAGAAGAGGTGTGTTGCTTCTGTGCGAAGATCACCTAAATAGGTAACGGTTGAAGTCATAGAGAGTGTTTGAGTTTGGGAGTGTTTGAGTGTTTGAGTTGGCGTTCGGCTGGGAGTTACAGCGGAGCCTTTCACCACTAAGCCACTGAAGGCACTAAGGTAAAATGTACTTAGTGTTCTTAGTGGTGAATTGCGTTGACTGGTTTATTCACGCGACATTGCTGCTGCAGGCAGCACGAAAAATTCGCGTCATCCGCGTTCCCCAAAAAAATCCGTGTTCGCCACACAAAGTTACTTCACCCCTTCATAATTCAGCGTTCTTGTCCACATCTCCTTGCCTTCATGGTTAATCACCTTGATAGACAACTCCCTGTTTTTCCGCGGACCAGAGAATTGCAACAAGCTAAAATTATGCTGATCTACAATGGTGCCAGGCACCCGGTATTCATTAGGTTCTTTAGGCTCCGGATTGGAAAATACCCCGGATGTCAAAGGTGAAGTAGTCAAATCATACACCCAGTTTCCGGCTTTGTTTTTCACTGCGCTGAGTTCGGTGTAGTGTTTGTCGCCGGTGAGAAAGATAACCCCTTTTATGTTCTCTTTCTCGATGAAGTTCATGATCATATCCCGTTCTTCCGGGAAGAAGTGGAAAGCCGTTTCATGATTCGAGCTCGTGGTTAGCACTTGCCCACCAATAGCTACTACCTTATAGGGCGCCCAGCTGGCGGCCAGAGCCCCCAGGAACCATTCCAATTGTTCTTTGCCTAACAAGGTGCGGTTAGGACATTGCTCGCACAAGTTTGGGGTGCGGAAATACCGGTTATCCAGCAGGAAAAAATCTACATCTGCAAACTGAAACTGGGTGGTACAGCCTTTTTGGCCATTTACACCGTAGGTAGGATTTCCCCAAAAATCACGAAAAACCTCCCAGGCAGTTTCCTTGTGGACCCAGGTCGCATCTGAATTGTCAGGCCCGAAATCATGGTCGTCCCAAATAGCATAATTGGCCGTGTTAGCCAGCAAAGGGTGTAGCTCGGTGGTTACCGCGCGGTCGTGCGTATAGCGGTGTTGCATTCCGCTGCGGGTAAACCAGTCTACTTCCCGCAGGTAAACGTTGTCGCCCAGCCAGAGCATTAAATCCGGCTTTTTTTCGTATATTTTGGTAAAAATCTGGTGGTTAGAGCCATAAGGCGTGCCGGGCCGGTCGTATTCCGGCTCATTAACATACGCGCAGCTACCTGTGGCCAGTGTAAAGACAGGTGGGTCAGTGCGCCATTGCCACAGTGACTGGGTTGTGAAAATGGTTGGATAACTAAGTTGAACCGAATCCCCGTTAATTTCCAAACGATATTCATAGGTGCGACCCGGTTCAAGGTTTTCGGCAATGCATTTAGCTGTATAGGCGCCGTTTTTATAGGTCTGTACCAGATCGGTACGCCATTTTTCCCCGGGTTTATCTTTTTCCCAATATTCTACCTGAACGGAGGCGTATGTTTTGGTTTGTGCCCATATTAAAACTTCTCTATGTGTTATATAGCCAAGCATAGGGCCATTTTGCAGCGCTTCATTTCCGGATTTAGGCATGGAAAGCGGTACAACTGGCTTGATGTCGGTGGGCGCATTTTTAGGGCTGCAAGCACTCAAAAACAGGAGTACGCTTAGGGAAAACGCATATTTCATCAGTAGAATATTTATAAAGGCGAAGGTAGAAGCGCCGCGCCAATAAATGCGATGTTATCTTTCATCACACAAAAAATTAACGGTAGATTATGAACGATGAACGATGGTACGATGGGCGTTGCGCTAGGCTTTTTGTTCGTCAGCCAAGAGCAACGCCCATCGTATCATCGTTCATCGTCCATCACTCATCGTTTAATAATCCCGTTTTACCTGGAAACTACCTGTGAGGGTGTGGGTAAAACCAAGTTGGTCCACAAACGTGCCATCGAATGTGCCAGTTATAGGATCTCCAATCGCAAAGCCAGGATCTATTAACTCAACATTGATCCCGCTGAATCCGGAGTTCCAGGTCTTGGTGTTTACATACAGATTGCTCAAAGGGAATACCCCGGGATTGCCATCGGAGGTAAATTCCATGGAAATACCTACATCCTGTTGCACCGTACTGTAGCCGCTCAGGAAAGTACGCATGCCCAGACTATCGCGCACACCTCCAACAGGTACGGCAATAACGTAGTCATTGAAATCCAGACTAAATTTGATGAATTCATAGAGCGAATCGCACACGGCAAGATCTCCCAGTGCTACTGCATTCGGTGGAACCATAATGGTGTCAGGCGCGCTTTGTTTGCCGTTTTGCAAGTCAAAGCCGATCACTACCCCGGTTCCTGTTGTGGTATCGCAACGAACTTTGCTTATGGTAAATGATCCATCAATGGCTGTAAATGCTACCCATTTGAAATTGCCCAGCAATACTTGCGCATATCCGTTTGAAATGGGCGCTCCGGAGCAGTCCACTAATTTGCCGGTAAGCTCCACGGTTTGCGGACCCGTGTTGGCTACAATGATGTCGGGCAACACCGTATTATCGTCGATCTGGCCAAGATCCAGGCTATGAATCACTTCTCCACATTCATTCAGAACGTCGAGAATAAAGCTTCCACCTTTTGGTACACCTCCTTTAAAAAAGCCGGCAGCGTTGGTGGTAGCTACTCCCTGGGTTGAATCAGAAGCCATGGTGAGGCGAACCACTGTACCTTTCATGGGGTGTTGATTGTCAACTAAAAACACCTTTCCTTCCAGGGTTACCAGATTGAACCCGGTGGAGAAACTCCAGAACGTGAAGTGTGTAACGGTGCCAACATATTCATTGCCAACACGTTGGGCAATACCGTCCTCAATCCAGCGGGCATCCTGCAGGTTATAATACCATAGGCTTACTTGCGAAGGAGCTGAAGCCAGTTGGCCCGCTGCAATG
>JBIKUE010000010.1:0-73215 GCA_044347755.1 Saprospiraceae bacterium | reverse complement strand
GTACGTAGCGGTAATTCCTTCCCGCATTCGGCTGGTATAGCTTCTTCTGCCTCTGCTATGAGTGCGCTTGCATTGTGTTTGTGTTCGCTGGAGGATCGACTGTTTGGCACTTTACAAGATGGCAATGATTTTGATCAAAAAGCATCGGTGTTGTCACGCCTCGGCAGCGGCTCGGCCTGCAGAAGTGTTTTCCCGCATGCCGCAGTCTGGGGCGCCACACCGTTTGTTCCCGGCAGCAGTGATGAATACGCCGTGCCGGTGGGCGAATTGATCCATCCCATGTTCAAGGACTTTCATGATGATATTCTGATCGTTAGCCGTGAAGAAAAATCCGTCAGCAGCAGGGCGGGGCATGCCCTCATGGAAGGTAATCCTTACGCGGAGCCTCGCTATGCACAGGCAAATGCACGCATGGGCACACTCCTGGAAGCCATGAAAGCAGGTGATTTGCCCACCTTCGGTAAAATCGTAGAAGACGAAGCACTTACCCTGCACGCCCTCATGATGTGTAGCAACCCGTCCTACACCCTTATGCGTCCCGCTTCTTTAGCCATTATCGAAAAAGTGCGCCAATACCGGGCCGATACCGGCAATCCGGTCTATTTCACCCTGGATGCCGGCCCCAATGTACACCTATTGTACCCCGGCGAAATCATCACCGACGTGCGCAAATTCATCGACGATCACCTTTCCGAACACTGCGAAGACGGCTACGTCCAGCAAGACTGGGTAGGAGAGGGGCCGGAGGAGATGTGAGGATGGATGATGAACGATGAACGATGAACGATGAACGGTGCATCCCCACCATTCCCCAGCCCAGCGCCTTTCCCCCTTTGAAGGGGGGATGACAACGCAGCGTGGGTGGTGCACCATCTTCGCTCGTACCATCGGGTTTAGCCGCCAAACACCAGCGGCTAAACCCGATGGTACATTATCTACTTAGCTTCTCTATCAATTTCACCGGCTCCTGGAAATTCAACCGCATACTCCAGCTAATCATTTTAGCATAATTGGCGCCGGAAGCTTCCTGATAGGCATCCTGAAGGGTCTTCGAACTGTAAATCGGGAAGTAGAATTCCAGTCCGCCTTTGAAAAATGAAAGCGCCAGGCCGCCACTCCAAACCAAAGGTTCGCCCGGGTCTGTATTAGGCGTGCCGTCTTTAAAATAACCCAGATCAAAATAGGGCTTTAAAGGTAACTGCAAGGGAAGTTTAAAAGGCAGGTCTGCCATCAGGTTCAGTGTCACCATATACTGATTGGATAAACCAGTCTGACCAGGCAAAATACTGCTGATCGGCCCCTTAAACCCGCCGTCTGATTGACTTACCTGGCGTCCCAGCAAATTATCGGCGCCTGTGCGTGCCAGGTAAAGCTGGTCGAACCGATAATCGTTGACACCTTGTGGTGCAAGAGTGAGTGAATACTCATTGGGATAGAAGTCACTTCTGGAATTTTGTAAAAATGCGCCCGCAAATACCCGCAGGGTGATTTTTCGTTTTTCCTGGTAAAAGAATTTCTGTTGCCATTCCGCTGCGAGACGAACATACTGATCGTTTCTATCAAAAGGATCCGTGTATTCCTGGGTTTCCAATGCCAGCTGATATTTAAACGGGTGCGGCGCCTTCCATTGCTCTCCTTCATACCGCAGTTCATAAATGGTGTTGTGCTGGGTGGCACTCCGCTCACCTCCAAAGATCCTCGGATAGTCGCGCTCCAGTAACATCGTCCGAAACACCAGGGCGTGTTCAAAGGCAGGTTTTGAACTCCGCAATTGCGCGCGCACCTGGGGCATCCAGCGGGTGAACCGATCGGTGATGTCGCCATCCTGCCGCTCGTCGGTGTGGAAGCTTTTGTACCCCAGGCTTACGGCTACCTTTGGAAATAGTCCGCCCGGGAAAAACTGGTATCTCAAATTTCCGGCACCCACCCATTGCCCGGTTCCTATTCCATATCCCGGCAACAGGTAATACTGGAATTTGCGGGACGGAATCGGTGGGTTATAGATCATCAGACCCAGCATGGTTTTGTCGGTGTTATTCCAGCCAACCCATGGTATGATGGCCAGGGTGTTTTTTCGGGTGTTTTGCACCGGGGCAAACAGCCTGTATTCCAGTGGCCGCATTCCCGGGAAGATACCGCCGGTTTTCCGGAAGTTGTTTTTTCGGTTTACATCCAGCGTAACCCGTTCATAATCAATCTCAAAGGCATCTGCAGAGTCTGTCTGAAAAAAGATGCCGGAAGACCGTTCAATATCCCCTTGTGTAAACCAACGGGTACTGACCGGCTTACCATCCTGAAGAGCTGTTACCGGGAAAGGCGCATCCAGCGATCCATTGTTTTTTATGTATAAGTGGTACCCATTTGCCTGCTTTGCACCCAGACCAAAATTGCCGTCTGTTTGGGACTTCGCCGACTTGACGGAACTGATTTTTAAATCCAATTGATCCCGGGTTTGCATGGACTGGAAAAACCAATCGGCATTGATACCGTTTTGCTTGAACGAAGCTTTTATATCTTCCGGATACGGATGACTGAATTGCCAATTTCTATAATACTCTTTCATGGCGGCATCAAACTTTTCTGTTCCAACCGATTTTTCTAACCAATCCAGCACTAAGGCCGTTTTCATATACACCTGTAGTCCATAAGCAAGTGAGCTAAAGGAATCAGAATGTGAGTCGGGTGGTGTATCCTTGTGTTCTCTTGCCAAAAGCAGATATCCGGTTTCCATCAGCGAACCTTGTTTCGACTCGTCAAGCAACACTTTGGGCAGGTTGGCTGGTCCGAATTTTCCGTAATATTTTTTCATGTACCTCGATTCATAATACGTATTAAAACCCTCATCCATGTATGGGTGATCCCGTTCATTGGAGGCCAAAATGCCGTAAAACCAGTTGTGGCCTACTTCATGCGTAATGACGTCATCCAGGTCTTGGGCGCTATCGGAGTCTCCAATCACCGTGATCATGGGATATTCCATACCGCCTCCGGCGCTGAGTGCTGAGTGCACGGCCGTGGCTTGCGGATAAGGATATTCGCCTACATGCTCAGAATAAAATTCAACGGCACGGCGCACATAAAATGCGCCTTTTTCCCAATATTTTGATTGTCCTTTACCTGTTTTACTTTCCTTCGACATGGGAAACATAGCCCAGCAGTCCACACTTTTTCCGGAGGCCAGGTGCGCGGTATCTTTCAGCACCATGAAGCGTTTATCGGCGAACCAGGCAAAATCATGCACCAGATCTGCGGTGAAACGGATCGTTTTCATGCGTTTACTGGACGGTGGGTATTCAGCAGCTTTATGCGGTTCGTTTTTGCTTAATATTGCACGGGTTTCGGCTTCCTTCTTTTGCAGAAAAAGGATCTCGGAGCCGGTTTGTAACAATCCCGTTGCCCCAACCACATAGTTCTCAGGCAGGGCAAGCGTCACATCAAAAGATCCAAATTCGGAATAAAATTCCCCCATGTTCAGATAGGGCATGGCGTGCCATCCTTTATGATCATATACTGCTGGTTTGGGATACCATTGTGTCATTTGGTAACTGGTTTCCACATGACCCAGTCGGGAGAAGGAAGCCGGTATTTTCAACGTAAAAGGTGTGGAAACCGTGACTTTTTGTCCTGTTTCCAAAGGTTTTTCCAATGTTAAAACGGCTATATCGGGATTTTGGGGGGCAATTTTCCAGCTTACCTGCTGGCCATTTACCCTGAAATTAAGGCCACTAAAACCTCCCCGGTCTTCCGGTTTTGCAAAATAAAACTCCCGGTCGCCGCCTTTGAGTTGTTGTCTGCAAAAAGCTGTTTTTCGGTTTTGGTAGGCGTTCCCCCACAAGTGTACCCAGATTTCCTGCAAGGCATCCGGGGAGTTGTTTTGGTAGGTAAATTTGATGGCGCCATCAAGGGTATGAGTGGTGTCGTGCAAGGTGGCCTGTATAACATAGTCCACTTTCTGTTGAAAATACCCGTTTGTTGATTGGGCATTGCCCAGTGTGGAGTACCACAAACAAAGGCAGAGCGTCAGATGTATAAGTTTCATAGCTTGGTAAGGAAGATAGTTTGGCAGATGAAGTTTGGACGAAAACTAATTCAGGTGAAAATTGTATTACTTAGGTGGCAAACTTACTAAACATCAAGGATCTTTGATGCAAAACCTGGCAGCCTTGGAAAAGACTCTTCTCCTCATTTGGTTTCTATTCGCCTCTTTCCTTGCACATACGCAGCGGAGCCATAAAGCTGTCGGAATGGAATCGGCGGAAGGATTAATTCATATGCAGGATAAAGGCTTGGTTTGGGCCGGGAAATACTGGAATTGTATTCAATTGATCCGGTTCGATAAGAGCGGGGCAGTTCTGTGGATGAAACAGGTTTGTCCGGTCAATCCAAACGCTGACCTCTCCCTTGGAACACTGCATCTTACGTTGGATCCACTTGAACCAGATGCCTTTTATCTGTTGTTCCGAAAAGGCGCATTTTCTTCTGCCCCGGATAACTTGTTGAATCTGATGAAGTTTGATGCAAACGGCGGATTGATTTGGGAAACACAACTGGCACCGGAGAAGCGCTATGGCCCATTTTCTGCCGGAGCGCAGTTAGCCAGTACTGCAGAGGGCAACCTATGGGCGGTTCATGGCATGGGTTATACAGATGAATTTCCTGATTTTAACCAGGTCCTTGCGTTTATGGTTAATCCAAATGGAGCTTTGCAAATGCGCCGGTTTTACAGAACGGATGAGCCTGCAAATGTGAGCGGAGTGCTGGCCAAGGGAACCAGTTCAGTAATGTGCTATGGCAATGTAGGAGTGTCTGTTACGGATGGATTTGTCCTTCAATTGGATGCCTCAGGGGATATTCAGTGGGCACGTCGTTATCCGGAACTTGATGTGTTGCGGGATGGAGGCACGTTCTCAAATGGTGATTTTGCGCTGATGGGAAAACATGGGCCAAATTTTGCTTTTGCTCGCTTCAGTATGGATGGAACCCCCATTTGGTCGGTTTATCTGCCAGATTCTTTAAGTCTTTTTCATATTCGTGTCGCTGCAGATGATGGCGTGCTTTTGGGTTTAAGAATGCAGGATCAACGGTTTTTACTGGCCAAAATGGATCCAACAAGTTTTCAGATCCAATGGGCCAGGGTTTATGAAGCTTGTACGCAATACAAGATGTCAGCGCTGATCGAAACGCCTGAAGGAGGAGCCTTATTAAGTCAAAACAGTACGGCAGGATTACCTGCTTCGAGGTTGTTTGAAGTAGACTTTCTTGGTAATACCGTTTCTGCTTGTCCGGTATGGATGGTTGCCTCTCCGATACTAACTCCTTTTCAGATACAACCGAAAACCCTTGATTTTACGGCAACGGATGATCTGAGTTTTAAAGTCGACAAAGCTTTTGTTGTTCAGGATGGCCGGTTGGATGTGAGCGCATGTTGTCCTACGGAATATCCTCAGGCTAATTTCAACCTCCCGGACTCCATTTGTGTTGGAACGCCCGTTTCACTTCAAGCAGAAAACCCTGACTGTTCTGATGAATGGGAATGGATGCCACAGGGGGCTGGAACAGCCTTTGCGTATGGCGCGCAGTTAAGTCCGTTAACCTGGAGTGCGCCAGGTATCTACCGGATTGTACTTAAGGAGTCCATTGGTACCTGTACAAGCCAATATGAGGATACGCTCCTTGTGACAGAAAAGCCGGTTGCGGCACTTTTTGCGGTTGAGGACACAGCGGTTTGTGCTGATTTTCCACTACTTATTCAATCCATTACGGCCGGTTTTGACCACTGGGAATGGTCAGACGGGCAGTTGGGGCCTGAACGGGAGTGGATCAATCCGGAGCCTGGGATCTGGTGGTTAACGGCATCTCAACCACATTGCAGTGTAACGGATTCCATACAAATCAAGTTAGGAGAGTGCCCACCATCAAGGGTTTATGTTCCCAATGCTTTTTCTCCTAATAACGATGGTGAAAACGACTTTTGGGAAGTTCACTTCCAATACAACAGGATTCCTTTGACCTGCACGGTTTTCGACCGATGGGGCAATGTTTGTTTTTTCTCAGAAGTAGGTCAGCCAATTCGTTGGGATGGATATACAAAAGGCCTGAAAGCGCCATCAGGTGTTTATGTCTGGCAATTGAGTTTCCAGACACCTGATGGCGCCGTAGAAAAACGAAACGGTGACTTGCTGTTGATCCACTAGTGTTTTATTTCTTTTTGAGCAGGATCCAGCCATTGGCACTTTCTAACCGGGCTTGTCCGTGTTCCATTTCCACCATTGCATTTTCAATAACCAAACGGAGATTCCCCTTTTTCCCGGTCAGTAGCACGCTGCGATCCGGCATCGTAAGGATCTCATAATGGGACGTCTGTTTGGGATCCATTTTAGTGATCCATCGTTCCAATGCCGGTTTTAGGCTGAAGCTTTCAATGAGCACTGCTGGTTGCTTACTCAGATCCCACCATTCGAGTTGTGTGCCATCCGGGGAACATTCAAAAATTTTTGATACCTCCCGGCCTTCAGAAACTGATTTGGATAATTCTATTTGATAAGCCAGATCAAACCCTTGTACCGACATTGGTTCGGCATTACCATCAGAGGTCAGGTTGAGTGTTCGCACGGAGCTTTCCTCAACGCTTTGTTCAATATTCAGCCAAATAAGCAGCATACCTGGGTCTTTAGCTAAGCTGTCTACAGCTATCGGTAATAGCGATGTGAGCCCGTTGCGTTGGGAAAGAAACATGGTAGCACTGTAGGCTTGCTCATATTCCTGATCAGTCAGTGGTTTATTTCCGGGTTTCATTGTTCCTGCTTCAAAACGCTCATTTCTTTCAAGAATTTCTGTCAGAATGCCGGTTTGACTCCTTTTGGCAACTGATATGGCACTAAAGGGCCCAAAGGAGCCTAACAGGGCAAAAACCGCTAATGAAATGGGAATGAACTTGATGTTGTCTGTTTTGGAAAATAAAAAATAAAGACAATTCAACAGCAGCCAAACGCCAAGTGTGGCTACTACGTAACGTTCTTCGGTAATACCATAATCACTGATCCTTCTGCCAATAGCCAGAAAAAGCAATCCGGTAAGCGGCAACACTACCCACCAGAACCAGCGTTTGAAGCCGGATACCAGAAGGCTTTGGTCTTCTTCAGGCAGATAAAAATTCAGCAGGTAGGTGAAAATACCCGCCACCGAAAAACCCAATACCAGGGAGCTTATCCAGCCTTGCGGTAGTTCCCATTCCAGTCCGATTTTGATGCCAAAAGCATAAAGAATCAAAAAATAGAATAATACAATTGGGATCAGGATGAACTTGCACAAGTTGCGGAAAACCCAGGTATAGGCTATTTCATCGTCCTTTGCTGCAATAGCTACAGATGGAAACTGAAAGAGGAAATAAGCAGTATTGAAAATGCCGGCAAGGAATGCGAACAGGCGCCCATACCACTCATCCCTTATTTGAATACCGAACAATTGATCAATGGCCAGCAACGCCAACGACAGTCCAACAAATAAAATCAGCGTGAAAACAGCACCTGTAACCATATTGGCAAATAGTTGCCGGTTATAATCCCAGAAATGACGGATGCTTTTTTGATTCAGATAAGGTGCAACGGCTACTGCGAGGTGCATGAAGAGCAGTAGGGAGAAGAATCCAGGCAAAATCAGGTAATCAAAATGCTCCATGTCCGTATCCAGCCAATACCAGCACAAGGCTAAAAATACCATGCCGACAAGTTGTGCCAGGATTAATTGCTTGCCTGACCATGCGCGGGACTCTCCAAAGGCCACTACTGAGGTTAAAAAGGGTAAACCAAGCAAACTGGTCAGAATGAAACGCCCCAATAGTTTATCCAGATCGCCCACGTGGTTTTCCATCAGAAAAATAACCAAAGCGGTTCCGGTAAAGGCGCATAACATGGCGCCGGGGAAGCGACGAGCAGACTGCAAAAAGGCATCAATTATAAATCCTGGACTTGGAAGTTTCATCTTAAAAGTTGTTCGTTTTGGGTGAATTTGGCTAGAAGTCATCTCAAAATAGCGATGGAGATGAAAAGATTGGATGCTGCCCGAAGACAAGGCCATTTTTTGCAGTCATAGTGGTACCTATGGCGAAAAAAATGAACGCTGAATTCGGGTAACAGACAGCTTTTCAGCCCAGCAAGTATTTTTGAGATGACTTCTAATCTGGTGAATTATTAGCCTGCAAAATAGATGTTTTTACCTTGCCAAAGAATCTTGGCTATTTTTGCGTTCTAAACCAGTGGCTTTACATGCGTTATTACTTTTCCATTTTGTTCATTTTATGGGCCATGCCCTCCCAATTACATGCTCAAAACTCCGTATTCCCGGAGTCCTGGTCGGGTGATTGGAAAGGAACCCTTGAGATTTTTAATGCCAGGGGAAAGGTGAATTCCGTTGATATGACCATTGAAATTCATAAAATCGACACTTCCACGCAGGGAAGATACACCTTTGGACTAATTTACGGATCTAAGGAAAAAGACTGGCGCCCCTATGAATTGGTGCCTGTTGCCCCGGAAAAAGGCCTCTGGAAGGTGGATGAGAAAAACTCCATTGTAATGGAGAGCTACCTCTATGGCCCCAAGTTGTTGTGCTGGTTTGTGGTTCAGGGAAGTCGTGTACTTTGCACTTATGAAAAAACGGATGAACAGACTATGGTATTTGAAGTGATTTCTGGCACGGAAACTGCCATCAGTACCACCGGGAATGCCAAACAAGGAGAAGAAGATATTCCGGAGGTGAAGACTTACCCTTGCTCCGTGTTCCAACGTGCTGTGTTAAAAAAACAATGATATTTTAATCCTGCCCCCAATCCTTCGTATCAGGAAAACAGATATGAACTCTCCCAGAATTATGTTCCCAAAAACGATGTTTCTGGCATTGTTTGTTTTATGCGCCGGTTTTTCGGCCCATGCACAACCAGGCCATTTTACCTATCGGGATACCTTTTGCAACAACCAAACGGTATTGGTAGTCAACCAGTTTTTTTCCGCAAGCAATCCTGCCGGTACCATAATCCTGCCAGGGGCGGCTCAAGGTGGCATAGATAGCATCATCCATGTTGAGCTCACTTTTTTTGCAGTGATGGAGGCCACCTTAAACCAAACCTTATGTGAAGGCGATACGCTTTGGGTGAATGGAACAGCCTATCATGCTGGGAATTACATAGGCGAGGAATTCATTGATAATGGCTCGGTAAATGGTTGTGACAGCATCATTCATATCCAACTTACCTTCAGAAAGGTAGTTCACCTGTATAATCCGGCTATTTGTGAAGGCGACTCTGTGGTAATTAATGGCCATACCTATACCGCATTTGACCGGGAAGGGGTTGAAGTCATTCCCAATGGAGCCTGTGACAGTATCTTAATGGTACAACTTACCCCCATACCTATACCATTCAGCGTTTTTACCGATACCCTGTGTCCGGGAGGGTCCATTGAGATCAATGGCATTACTTATGATGAGAATAACAGGGTTGGATTTGAACTGCTTAAAAATGCTGGCGCCAATGGATGTGATTCCCTGGTTCAGGTAAGTATTTCATTCCGTGAATTATATGTGTATATCGGGGAGGACCGGGATATCATTAAGGGGGATACCATTTGTATTCGTGAATATTCCAATCTGACCCCGGTTAGCATCAGTTGGTCGCCCACGCCTCCCTGTGCCGATTCAAGTTGTTTGGACCCTTGTATCATGCCCCTGAACTCTGTGTCTTTTACCATTACCGTTGAAGATATCACAGGTTGTGTGCTTACCGATGATATCCGGATACGGGTTTCCAATAAAAACAGGGTGTATGCACCAACGGTTTTCAATCCTGATGCTGATTTCCCTAATAACAGATTCTTTTTAGGGGCCGACAATGGGGTGCGCACCATTCGCCGGATGTTTATTGCCGATCGTTGGGGTGAACTGCTGTTTGACGTCACGGATATATCGCCAGACCTCCCGGATTTTGGATGGGATGGAACCTTCAATGGTCAGGTTATGCATATTGATACCTATGTATTTTGGGCAGAACTGGAACGCATTGATGGTACCACTTTTATCGAAACAGGTTCTTTCGCGTTAATCAGATGATCATCGCAATAAGGTTACATTTCCTTTTTTAAAATAAACAGGTTGGCCTTCCCCACAAACTACACGGAGGTAATAGCCATAAGTTTCGGCGGGCTGTGCTTGCCCCTTATAGGCGCCATCCCAGGTGTCTGTCAACTGGTTTGCTTCAAAGATCTTTTCTCCCCAGCGGTTGAAAACGGCCCAGTAAACACTGGAAATCGTCAGGCTGCTTTCCAATTTAAGTTCATCATTCTCACCATCTCCATTCGGTGAAAAACCGGTAGGCAGGAATATCAGGGGTTCCGCACAAACCGGTGGGGGCACCGCTATAGTCACAGATCCGGTTTGCTTACACCCATTGGGCAACAAAGCGGTAACGGTGTAGGTGGTGGTTTGGATAGGAAATGCAAAAGGATCTGCTACATGGAGATTTGATAAGGTATTACTTGTCGCCCAAGTGTACTGAATGGCTCCCGGTAAATCTGCTAACAACATTGAAGAGTCGCCAGCCATGATTTCTTCCGGATCAGCCATTACCTGGAGTAATAAACCGGTGGACACCAAATGTATGGTCTGCAAAAAGGTGTCGGCACAAGGCAAGCCGGGGGCTGCAATCAGTGCGACGGTATACATTCCTGTATCAGAATAGGTAAAATAGGGAGAAAAATCAGTAGAGCTGGGGCCATCTGGATTTTCCCAGTCAAAATACCATCGGAATAAATCCGAGTTAGTACTCTGATTTATGAACCGTACACCTAGGGTGTCGCAAACAATCTCCGGCAGAAAAAAAGCAGCATTCGGCTCACCACAATCCGCAACATTATATTGGAAGTCCCTTCGGGTAGTAGAAAGTAAAGAGCCGTTTCGAAACTCATCCACACAAACGCCTACCACAAAGTTGCCGATCATATTGGGTACCCCGGTCATAAATCCCGTGACTGGATCAATAATGAGCGGATCACCTCCAAGTATATTCGTCAGGTTATAAGGAGGATCCAGCCAGATCAGTTCCTGATAGGGTGGAGCAAGTGGTGGATTAGGAATTGGCCTAAGTGAATCCGGGCCATTTAATGGTGTACATAACCGATAAGCAAGAGAATCGCCGTCCGGATCCGATGCTGCATGGTCAAAATCTATGGGTTGGTGCACACAAATAGCAACAGGCGGCCAGTTAATAAAGTTGGCTGCATTGTTGCACTCCAGTTGACTTTGTGCTGAAATTTCTGCTATGAATGAGATTCCGGTGTTCAGCGGATCCGGCAAATTCCGGATAAGGCGGTTCCTGCAGCAACGTTGGTAAACCAGAATATAGCCATTGGGGTTATACGGCAGATTAACGATGGTTTTGTAGGTAGCCTTATGAACACAAACATCTGGTGGAACGGTTAGGCAGGGATTGTTTAGTTGAATCGGCAGGGTGTCATTGCTAAAAGCATTATAAGCTAATGCCAGATTTCGAACTAATACGCTATCGCCCCCTTTTTCATATACGCCTACCCGTGCAGGCTGGTCAAACCAGGGTACCCCATTGTAACAATCCCGGTATACGGTAAGGGTAATTTCATAGTTGTCATCACCGAGACAACGGTACGTAATCTCCCCACCAACAATATGGGTGGCAAGCAATCTGATGCTTAAACCTGTAAAAAGTAAGATTATTAGGATCGTACGTAGCATGTGCTTGGTGGTTTAAAATTTGAAATTGGGTTCAAATTACGGCAATTTACCACCAACCGAAGCTGGTAAAGATGGCTAATACAATCAAATACCTGATAAGAAACCACTGATCTGATCTTTCATGGCAGGGCCTGCTTTTCGCCAAAGGTCATTATGACCTCCCCCCTGAACCTTGAACCAACGTTTACCCGGTGCAGGGCATACTTCGTAGTTCTTCTCACCAAACCACATAGGTATTCTGGCATCTTTGTCACCATGTATAAATAATACCGGATCGGTTATCCGTGCAGCAGCATCCACAGGCCGAACACTGTATGGGTCAAATTGAGCAATAACAGCTGATTTTTTAAGCACCCTATTGGTTAACCACCAGCTTCTGATGCCGAAAAACCAATCTGCGCCATATTCCATGGCTACCTTATCGAATTCGTGAAAGGTACTTTCAATGATCCCGAATTGATAACGCTTGTCAGCCCCCATTGCTTGCAGGGCTACAGCACCGCCCAGCGAGGCCCCCCAAATACCCAATTTCCGATCCGGGAATCGACGCTTAAGGCTGTCAGCTACCGCTTTGAGGTCGTTTTTTTCGTGGTATCCAAAGGTGCAATATAACCCCTCGCTACTTCCATGCGCTCTTAAATCCAATAATAAACTGGCAAACCCCTGGTCTGCGAGAAGCCTGGCCCGCACAAAATTAGTTTCTTTACAGGATGAAATCCCGTGTAAAAGAACTACCGTTGCTTTGGTCGTATCCGTATTCGATGCTACCAAAAGGGATGTTAACTTCAGAGAATCAGGCGATTGTATCAGAAGTGGTGTAGCGCTTAATCCGTAGGCAGCCGGATTCGGACCATTGGGAAGTAACCATTGCATCTGTTCCGGTCCCCGGCGCATGGGTTTGATCCCGGAATAGGGCAATACATGGTCTACAACAAAATAGCCTGCTGACGCCACCAATGCCAAAAGAATGGCTGTATTTCGGAGTAATTTCTTTTTAATTTGCATCTGAATTGCGGTTATAACGCACAACAATAGACCAATTTCCCTGTTAGGAAAATAACAATAGCCAAAAGGATTCCTTTCATCGATGTACATAAACCCATAACCCCCATAAACCCCATAAACCCCATAAACTCATTAACCCTTTCCCATGCCTTCCAACGACATTCTTGATCATTACGCTTTCAACGATCTGCCTGAATGGTCAGGGGAGGGAGAGGTAGTGGCGAAGTTTTATTCCAATTTGGAAGCAGAGGTGGCTGCTGCCAGGCTTCGGGCGGAGGGTATTCATTGTTTTTTGGCCAACTCGATTGCTCAATCCGTAACTCCTCATTTACCAGGCATCATCCGGCTGCATACGCATCCAATGGATGCAGAACAGGCACGGGAAATTCTTGAGGAAGCTTCCATTGAAACGGATGGCCCACTCCCCCAAAAAGGAAGCGGAACAGGGGCAATCCTCATTCTTGCTGTCATAATTGGCCTCATCCTGGCCTGGCTATTGGTACGTAGTATAGAGCTTGGATGATCTTAGTAGGCCCATTTAACATACACCGCACCCCAGGTGAAGCCACCTCCAAAAGCAGTTAGAATGATATTGTCTCCCTTTTTAAGTTGCTTTTCGTAGTCCCAAAGGCAAAGTGGCAAAGTGGCAGCAGTTGTGTTGCCGTAACGATCGATATTGACCATCACCCGCTCCATAGGGAAATGCAGATGCTCTGCTACTGAGGTGATAATACGCATGTTTGCCTGGTGCGGCACTACCCATTGCACATCATCCGTAGTCATTTTGTTTCTGCGCATAACTTCCTCACAAGTGCTGGTCATACCTTTTACGGCGTGAACAAACACCCGCTTGCCATCCTGCCAGGCATAATGTTCCCGGGCAGTTACGGTTTCTAAAGAGGCTGGTTTTAGGGAGCCACCTGCTTTCATATGCAACAATTCCCGGCCCGATCCATCGCCGCGAAGCACAAAATCAATAATGCCGGTTCCGTCCTTTTTGGGCTCCAATAAAACGGCTGCGGCGCCATCACCAAAAATAACACAGGTATTGCGGTCTGTATAATCAATAATAGAGGACATCATATCTGCACCTACCACAATAACCTTCTTAAAGGTCTCATTTTGAACGAATTGTGCTCCTGTCGATAAAGCAAAAAGAAAGCCTGAACAAGCCGCATTGATATCGTAACCAAAAGCATTTTTTGCACCCACTTTATCACATACCGTATTGGCAGTATCCGGAAAAACCAAATCGGCAGTCACAGTGGCTACAATGATCATGTCAATTTCACCAGGTTTTACGCCAGTTTTTTCCAGCAAACCTTTTACTGCTTCGGTGCACATATCTGAGGTTGCCCAACCCGGTTTTCTCAAAATCCGGCGCTCCTTGATGCCTGTGCGTGATTGAATCCACTCATCGTTGGTTTCCACCATTTTTTCCAGATCCAGATTGGTCAGTTTAGTCTCCGGCAACCAGCCGTGAACGCCAGTAATGGCTGCATGAATTTTTCCCATGAAAGAATTTAATAAAAGTCAAAACCGATGCAAAGGTAAAAATGTTTGTATGTATGTGTAGAATTTACTGCTCATGCTAGAGGCGATTTATACCGGCTTCCGCATCTTTGTCGCTTATGAAAAATTATCTTTCACTCATCAAATTCAGTCATACCATTTTTGCCATGCCTTTTGCGATGGTGGGTTTTTTCATCGGAACCACTGTTGCAGGGGGAGATATCAGTTGGATAAAATTGGTTTTGGTTGTGCTTTGCATGGTATTCGCACGTAGCGCGGCAATGGCTTTCAACAGGTGGCTGGACCGTGATATTGACGCAGCTAATCCCAGAACAAAAATCCGGGAAATTCCGGCGGGGCTGATTTCGCCAAAGGCTGCTTTGGCGTTTGTTATATTGAATTGCCTGCTATTTATCTCTTGCACGTGGTTTATAAACCCCTTGTGTTTTTGGCTTTCTCCTGTGGCATTACTGGTGGTATTGGGATACAGTTATACCAAGCGGTTCACCTGGTTGTGCCACGTGGTTTTAGGTTTAGGCTTAAGCCTGGCGCCTATAGGTGCTTATATTGCTGTTACGGGCAGATTCGATTGGGTCCCAGTATTATACAGCAGTGCTGTATTGCTATGGGTGGCTGGTTTCGATGTAATTTATGCGTTACAGGACGAAGACTTTGACCGCGAGCAGCAGTTGTATTCCATGCCATCCTTCTTTGGTAAAAAAGGAGCACTCAGGATTTCTGAATGGATGCATTTGGGCACGGCCGTGTTGATGATTTTGGCTGCCCGGCACTTGGTCTCGGCAGCTCCGCAAACAGGAGTGCTGTTGTGGTGTGGTACCGGTTTGTTTTTAATGTTACTTGCCTACCAGCACTTGCTGGTAAAACCTAACGACTTGAGTCGGGTGAACATGGCTTTTTTTACCACCAATGGTATTGCCAGCCTGGCTTTTGGTTCACTGGTAGTTATTGACTTGCTTACTTAGGGTTGGGCAAACTGGTTTCCAGCAACTCAGGTTTTTTGATCTGCCGGCGCAGCGATTGAAATAGCTTGCCTAGATGTGCAGCATCCACCACCCGGTGATCCACTGCGGCGCTCACGGTAAGCATCCTTCTGATGGCAATTTCTCCCTGATATACCACAGGTTTGCTGTTTACGCTACCCTGCGTTACCACCATGGCCACATTCGAAAATGGCGCCAACGCTGGATAGCCAATATCTAAACCAATGGTTCCTAAATTGGACAACACGAAGGTGCCAAAACTATCGGGGTTTACACCAAGAAAAGGCAGAGAAAGACCCAAATCAACCGTGGCCCAACGAACAAAATTGACCAGCCACTGCCTGAATGGCCAGGGAATTCTGACAACCATATTTCTGGCTTCCTTTATATGCTCACTTTTTCCCTTACGCGCTTTATCTACCTTCTGATGCATGATTTCGCTCAGTTCAGATAAAGATAATGTTTCCGCGCCATTCACTTTGACAGAGGATAATTGACCATTTGGTTCCAAAACAGAAATGGATACATCAACCGATGAACGGTGAACCAGGTGACCCCTCCGAACATAACAATTTAACTCCGGAACATCCTGATGTATACCTCTGGCGAAGAGAAGTAACATCACCTGGGTTAGCGTGATTTTCTGTTTTTGTTGTCGCTTTTTCTGAATAAACTGCTCTATTTCTGTTACATCCAATTCTATCGTACCCAACATTTTGGAATCCCTGGGCTTTTGATAGATGACCATTGTAAGCTTGCGCCAATCATTGTTATATGAATCTTCCATATTCATTTCATTAAATTAAAACTTCCAAATATCGTATGTCATGACTCCTGCAATAATACCAGCCGGAATGAAGAATACCTTGGTTCCGATTTGCGGAAAAAACGCAACACTCATCATTGCGCCACCAATAAAACTACACATCACCACTATCCGAAGCCAGGCCTCTCTTCTGATCAGTCTTCGCTTTTCGCCTTCAGAATGGAACAATTCTGCTACATCTACCCCTAACTCCACGACCATTCCCGTCATTTGACTTGCTTTGATCAGGGATGAGGTTGTTAAACTCACCATGGCATTTAATACACCAACGGTAAAGAGTACCATGGCCGGGAATACAACCGGATCAAGTGTGTTTGATTGCCTTCCGGATAAACCTACCGCAAGGTAAAATAGCACCACCGTCAAAAGTGGTAAAAGGTGAAGATACCGCCACTTCAGCAACTTTTCCCGTTCCGAACACCAACCGGCGAAAAATCCGCCCAGAAAGAAAGCAAACAACCAGGAGAAAATAGAACCTGCTGTATTAAGCCGTCCTTCGTACAAGTCCTTGGCTATTTCAGGCAAAAATCCGGTGATATTGGTAAGCACCATGGAAAAAGTCATTAATCCCGCATAAATCACAATACCGGTGCTGAAAGGATAACAAATGGCATACAGCATTACACTTCGAAACGATCGTTTCCGCACGGTTGCACCTTCAGGACCTAAGAATGGTGTTTTTATGGTTTCCAAAAAATCGATTTTCATAGATGGGCTCGCTGCCTTGATTGGGTCCCAAAACTTCCGGGAAATACCACCACAAATTTAGAAACAAAATTGGTGGCATAAATGAACGGGCTGCGGTGCAAATTACGGAACTTTGCGCACCTTCCGGAGGGGTATTCTCCGAATTCACCAGTCTACACCTGCCAAAGATATGCAAACCAAAAATTCCTGGCTATCCATCCCCTCTGATTCTGACTTTTCCTTATTCAATTTACCACTGGGAATGTTTCATACCGGTGATCAACAGCCTAAAGCTGGCATGGCTATCGGTGATTTTATCATAGATCTGGCTGCGGCTGCAGAACTGGGATTATTTGGAAAACGCAGATTTTTTGCTAAAATATTCACGCAGCCTACCTTAAATGCTTTTATCGCCCTGGGAAAACCTGTTACCAACCGCATCAGAAAGAAGGTTCAGGATTGGCTGTGTTTGCCCCAAAAGCCTGAAAATGCAGGTCGTATTTTGGTGAACCGGCAATCTGCCACCATGTTGATGCCCATACAGGTGCCCAATTATACAGACTTCTATAGCAGTATTGAGCATGCTACCAATGTGGGTAAAATGTTCAGGCCGGATAATCCTTTACTGCCTAACTGGCGCTGGATTCCGGTGGGCTATCACGGCCGGGCCTCTTCCATAGTGGTAAGTGGAACGCCCATTCGCAGACCTAAAGGCCAGATTTTGCCGCCAGGTGGCGCTCCGGATACGCCCATATATGCTGCTTCCCGGCAGATGGATTTTGAACTGGAAATGGCTTTTGTGATTGGCAAGGAAAGTGCATTGGGAGAACCTATACCGGTAGAAAAAGCCGAAGAATACATCTTTGGTTTGGTACTGTTTAACGACTGGAGTGCCCGGGATATTCAACGATGGGAATATGTGCCGTTAGGCCCTTTTCTGGGTAAAAACTTTGGATCCAGTATCTCTCCCTGGATAGTACCCATCGAGGCGCTTAAACCATTCCGGGTGAAAGGCCCCAAACAAACACCGCCACCGCTGGAATATTTGAAAACCAAAGGCGCCAGTAATTGTGATATTGAACTGGAGGTTTTTGTAACCACAGCAGGGCAAAACAAAGAAACCCGGATCAGTCGTTCCAATACCAAATATCTGTACTGGTCAATGGCGCAACAACTGGCCCACCACACCGTAAATGGCTGCAACGTTCAGGTTGGAGATCTGATGGCCAGCGGAACGATCAGCGGTCCTACACCAGATAGCTATGGTTCCTTGCTGGAATTGTCGTGGGGAGGTAAAAATCCAATTACCATGGCAGATGGAGGTACGCGTACCTTTTTGCAGGATGGTGATACACTAACCATTCGGGGCAGGGCAGGACAAGAGGGGCAAAAGGTTGGGTTTGGAGAAGTGAGTGGAACCCTTCTGCCGGCATTGTAGTGATGTACCTATTCTGCCCTGGACGCACTATTGACCCAGTCGAATTTTTTCAAGGCCAGCAATGCCTGTTGAAGGTGGTCCGTATTGGCAACCACCATGGAAACCCTGCCCTCGAAATACCCGCCTTCACCAGAAATGGAGAAAGAGCGGATGTTGATGCCAAGATCTGCCAGCGTGTTGGTTAACTGACTGATTACACCTGATCCGATATCTATTCCTGTAATGATAATATCTGCCAGGAAATCCGTTTTGGCAATATTCCCCCATTCAGCTTTTAGAATCCGGTGTGCATGCTGGGCATACAGGTTATTGGCATTAGGGCAGGTAGACCGGTGTATCCTGACACCCCCCTGAACCAATACAAATCCAAAGATATCGTCGCCTGCCATTGGATTACAACAGGTGGCGAAGGAGTATTTATACATGGTCCCGGGCTCACCATTGAGGTAAACTTCGGGTTTGTTGCCTGACTTTGCTTGTACAATCGGGTTTTTGGGTTTGCCGGGAAGTCTTTCGGTTTTGGCTGCTTTCTCTACCAGATGAATCCCGTCTGCCTGAAAACGCTTGGAAATCAAGCGAAGGTCAACCTGCTCAAGATAAATAGCACTGAGAAACTCCATCCGGTTGGGGAAGCCATAGAATTTCGCAAGGTTGTCACAATTCTCTTCTACCGGAACTTTAAGGGCGTTAAGCTTGCGCTCCAGGATTTCTTTACCATAGGAGGCCTGTTCCCGCTTAACTTCCTTAAGTGCAGAGCGTATCCGGTTTTTAGCCTTGGAGGTGACTACATACTGAAGCCAGTCTTCGCTGGGTTTCTGGTTTTTATCGGTGATGATCTCGATCTGATCACCATTTTCAAGTTTATAAGTAAAGGAGACAATTTTGTTGTTTACCCTTACAACCCGGCAGGTACATCCAATATCGGAGTGAATGCTGAAGGCAAAATCGAGGGCAGTTGCACCGTCCGGCAGGATTCGCATCTCTCCCTTAGGTGTGAAAACATGAACCTCTTCTGCAAAAAGGTTGCTTTGAAAATCGGCCAGAAATTCAACAGCACTGCCGGACTCCTGATTTTCCAATGACTCCCGAACCTGAGCCAACCAGTTTTCATAATTGTTTGCCTTGGTACTGTTTCCCTCTATACCCTTGTATTTCCAATGCGCAGCAAATCCACGTTCAGCAATATCGTCCATTCGCTTGGATCGGATCTGCACTTCTACATATTTACCCCCCGGACCAACTACGGTGGCGTGTAAAGATTCATAACCATTCGCCTTGGGAATGGATATCCAGTCTTTGATCCGTTGTGTGATAGGAGCATAGGTATCGGTTACCATAGAGTAAACCTGCCAGCAAGCACTTTTCTCCTGCTCCGGTTTAACGTCCAAAACGATGCGCACTGCGAAAAGATCATAGATGTCCTCAAAAGGGACATTTTTGGTTTTGATCTTGTTATAAATAGAATAGATGCTCTTAGGACGTCCAACAATTTCAAAAGGAATGCCGTTCTCTTCCAGGGCCTTGATCAGCGGGTGGGTAAACTCATCTATATAGCTCTGACGCGACCGCTTAGTTTCTGATAGTTTGGCTGCAATTTCGTGATAGACTTCTTTGTGTGTTATTTTAAAACAAGTATCCTGAAACTCGTTTTTGATATTGTACAGCCCAAGTCGGTGTGCTAATGGGGTGTAGATAAAAGTGGTTTCTGCGGCAATTTTCAACTGTTTATGCTGAGCCATACTCTTAATGGTGCGCAAATTGTGCAACCGGTCAGCCATTTTGATCAACACCACACGCACATCAAACAACATGGCCTTCAATACTTTCGACAGGTTTTCAGCTTGCGGGCTTTCAGAATCATGAAGCCCGTCCAACTTGGTCAGCCCATCAACGATCCGGGCTATTTTGTCGCCGAATTTTTCGTGAATCTCTTTCAGGCTGATGTCTGTATCCTCCACCACATCATGGAGCAATGCACAGATGACGGCAGTGGGACCCAGTCCAATTTCTTCCACACAAATTCGTGCAACCTCAATAGGGTGGGTGATATAGGGTTCCCCGGATTTTCTGCGTTGGGTTTGATGCGCCTGCGCAGCCATTTCAAAGGCTTCCCGAATATTATTTCGGTCTTCTGCATTCAAAGAAGTCTTGATGGATTTCAACAAATTCCGGTAGGATCTGGAGATAAGCGCACGATCCTCTTCTCCGCCGGGAATAGCAGGCGCCTCATGTGCTTCGAACACATAATCATTCCTCGGGCTTGCACCCTGGCTTAAACCGGAGTTGATATTTGGATCATCCTGCTCCATAATTTACTACTCTTGCTACAAAGATGAGCAAAAATCGGGTAAATTCAAAAAAAAACAAAGGGCTTCCGGGATTCAATGCCCCGGAAGCCCTTTATGAATCTAATATAGAATTAATCCTTTTTCTCCCAGAAGTTATTCTCCATGTTGATATCAGCCATCCTTTGGCTCGGATCAATGGCTACACGGGCTACTTTTTTCACTTTTTCAGGGATCTCAAACTCATAGGTTAAATCCACCCAACGATGGTCAGGAAGAATGGTTCGGGCTGTATTGCCTTCTGCAGATTTTTCACCACGCATGCTTTCAAGCGGCGCGTAAAAAATTTCCTGATCCCCATTAGTGTAGGTTACCACGATGTCCAGCGGCATAGCCATACGCCCAATCCGTTCAATGACTACTTTGGTGTTTTTCCGATCCTCTTTCTCGACTGATTTTACGGCATAATCAATCGTGTTCAGGGTGTTCATCCAGTCTTCTTTAAACCATTCCAGTTCCAGACCACTTTCCCTTTCAAAGCATCGGGTTACGGCATTAGCATCCGGATGTTTGAATTTCCAGGTATGGAAATAACGCAACAAACCTTTTTCAAAAGCTTGTTTACCAATGATATACTCCATTTGTATCAGATATACTGCACCTTTTACATAGGAGGCAACACCATATCCATAATTGGTGTGATAATGGTCCGCATGTGTTGAAAGTGGCTCTTCTACACCGCTGGTAGCAAGTGCAGTATAGCCGGAAATAGCCCCCAAAAACGGGTTTTCTTCTGCCTTTTTCCCCGGCAACAAACCCTCCCGGGCCAATTCATTCATCACAATGTCTTCAGCATAGGAAGTAAACCCTTCATCCATCCAGCCATATAAACTTTCATTGCTGCCCAGTACCATCTGATACCAGGAATGTAATTGTTCGTGAACCGACACACCAACCAGTGAATTTAACCCGCGGTTACCGGTTATCAGGGTAGCCAGCGGATATTCCATTCCTCCATCTCCTCCTTGAATAAAGCAATATTCGCGATAGGGATATTTGCCAAAATGTTCGTTCATGATGGTTCGGGCGCGATTCATGATCCCAGGAAGTTTGCTCCATTGATCGTCATATCCTTTTCCTTGTTGCCAGAAAAAGCGCATGATGGAACCATCATCAGCTACAATAGAGGTTTGGGTGTAATCACGGTCGGCAGCCCAGCAAAAGTCATGTACGTTCGGTGTTTTGAAGTGCCAGAGCAGTTTATCCCCGGAAGGAAGTATTAATGGAGACCCCTTCGCTTCATAGCCATAACCAACTTCCTGTGGGTTTTGCAGATATCCGCCAGCCGCAACCACGTAATTTTTATCTATGCTGATTTTAACGTCAAAATCGCCCCAAACACCGTAGAATTCCCGGGCGATATATGGGTTGGCGTGCCATCCCAATGGATCATATTCACATAGTTTGGGGTACCATTGCGCCATGGAGTAGTCAATACCTTCCTTGCTGTCGCGTCCATTACGACGTACCTGCAAGGGCACTTGTGCATCCCAGGTCACTTCAAACACAGTAGTAGCTCCCGGGAGAATTGGTTCGGCCAGGGTGACCTCCAGAATGGTTTCACTATGCTTGAATAAGGTAGGTTTACCATTTTGCTGAAGGGCTTTGATTTTCATCCAGCCTTGTTCTTCAGGCTTGAGTTTGAAAATACGGTCGGCAACACGGGAATCCGGGTCAGCAATACTTCTGGAGCGCACGTCCATCATACTGCCTGGCTGAAAGGCATTGAAATATAAGTGCCAAAAAGCTTTATCCAGGGTGTCGGGGCTGTTGTTTGTATAAGCAAGACGCATGTTGCCCTTATATTGGTGTTTGTTGACATCCATATCTACATTGATTTGATAATCAACCCGTTGTTGCCAGTATTGGGCTTTTAATCCGGAAAGTAAGCCAAGGGTAAAAAGGATCAGAACTGAAAGTTTTTTTTGCATATTGGGCATGATGAATGACTTTATTCGAACAATTTTAGGCTTTTTTTTGGTCCTGGAATGAGTGCAATGATACAGCACCTCAAATTTACAAAGCGGAATTTTGGAAAAACGGCACTTACGGAACGGTGTTCGTTCTATCTTTGTGCCGTCCTGCATAACTTACTATTATTCATTTTATTTCAGGACGCCCAAGTTTATGAATCAACGTCTTGCCATTGCCCTCATAGCCCTCGCAACACTGACCCGTTTGCTGCCGCACCCTCATAATTTTACGCCACTTGGAGCCATTGCACTATTTGGTGCTGCCTATTTTGGGAGACAGTATCTGATGTTACTGGTGCCGTTTATTGCCTTGTTTCTTTCTGATCTGGTGATCAATAATGTGATCTATGCAGAAATGTATCAGGGGCAGTTTGTTTGGATCACCTCTGGTTGGATTTATCTTTCGTTTGCACTGGTTATGGTCTCTGGTTTCGGTTGGCTTGCCCGGAAGATTTCAGTGCTGCGCGTTTTGGGAGCCAGCTTATCTGCTTCAATGGTATTTTTCCTGGTATCTAATTTCAGCGTTTGGATGGAATCTGGGATTTATGCCAAAACCTTGGCTGGTTTAATGGCATGTTATACAGCCGGACTACCATTTTTCGGAAATACACTGATGGGCGATTTGGTTTTCTCTGGCCTGTTATTTGGAGCCTATGCCTGGTTCAGCAAAAAACAAGAAATTATTGCATAAACCTGACAACGATTTTGCGTGACCATGGTTTAAGCGGTGCTTAGAAAGCCGCAGGGCAATGTCCCTGCGGCTTTCTTCTTAACATAGCTTCATTATTCCGGATATGGAACAAAAAACAGGTATTCTTCTGGTTAATCTTGGCACTCCTGATGCCCCAACGCGAGGTGCTGTTTACCGGTATCTCCAACAATTTTTGCTGGATGCAAGGGTTATTGATATTAACCCCATTGCCAGAAATTTGTTGGTACGTGGGATCATTGCGCCATTCCGATCAGGAAAATCTGCGAAAGCGTACAAGGAGCTTTGGACAGAACAGGGTTCCCCCTTGAAATTTTATGGTGAAAGTTTAGCCAAACAAATCCAGAACCTCTTGGGGGCTGAATATCAGGTCGAATTGGCTATGCGCTACCAAAACCCTTCTCTGGAATCTGCTTTGAATAAATTAATGCAGGCTAAAGTACAGAAAATCAAGGTGTTTAGCCTGTTCCCGCAATATGCCAGTGCAACAGTTGGCTCTGTACATGAGGAAGTCATGAGGCTTTTAAGCCGGCAACAGATCATTCCAGAAGTAGCCTTTATTAGCTCCTATCCAACCTGGAAACCCATGATTGATTTGTTCGTAGCAAATGCCCGGCAATTCGACATGAGTTCCTATGATCATGTGCTGTTCAGTTATCACGGATTGCCCCAACGTCAGCTCCGCAAAGGGGATGCTTTCAACCACTGCCTGCAAAAACAGGATTGTTGCAAAACGCTTACGCCAACCAATCAGTTTTGCTATTCTGCGCAATGTTACGCCACCACCCAGGCCATTGCTGAACAATTGAAATTAAAGGAAGATCAGTATACCGTTTGTTTCCAAAGCCGTTTGGGTAGCGACCCCTGGACGCAACCCTATACCATTCGTGAAATTGAAGCACTAGCCAAACAAGGCGCCAAACGGATACTGGTATTTTGTCCGGCTTTTACTGCAGATTGTTTGGAGACAACTATTGAAATTGGAGAGGAATACCTGGAGGATTTCCATAAATGGGGTGGCGAGACCCTGGATTTGGTTCCCAGCCTAAACGATTCACCTGCCTGGGCAGCTGCTTTGGCTGAGAAACTAAAGTAGTTTTTTTTACCGCAGAGGCGGAGAGATTCGAATAGCATTCTCTGCGCCTCTGCGGTAAAAAAACTGCGCACTCAACCTCACTGATTCACCAACTTTTCCCGGTATTGCTCTACCTTTTTAGTGCATTTACCGCCTTCTGATGCGATTAGGTCTGACATAGCCCTGACGGATTTTTCCAGGTTGGTTCCTGCGTATTTTTCTTTGATGTATGCCCAGACTTTTTGGTATTCAGGCAAAACTTTATCCTCGTAATCAAACACAGGCGTGTTATCAGCGCCACAGACGATCATCAATTCAAGCCACTTGGCATGGTTTTGTGTTTCTTCCCGCCGTACAAAGAAGGGGTGCATCTGATTGAATTTCTCCCACCAAACAGCCCGGTCTGCCACTTCTTCCAGAGGGAGAAGTATGCCTCCATCGTCCATCATAGGTTGAAGTAACTCTTTGGTGGTCTGCTCCATGTAGCTTTTCATGGCAGGAGTAACCTTGGTGGCAAAGAAGTCAGTCAGCTTTACCCAATCCACTACCGGAAATACCATGCCTTCGCCAGTAGCCAGCCGGAAGCCGTTTGCTGCCAGCTTTTGGGTGGTTGGGTATTTGCTCATATTGAATTTGTCTGCGTTAATAGCCTCGTATTCTTCGGTGCTGAAGGGCACTTTTTCTGTCAGGGTATAATAATCCCCATCGGTTTCCATGTGGAAAAGGAAACGTTCCAGCAGAATAAAGACGCCATCGGCATTGACACCCTGCACATTCGAAAAGTTTTGCCGGACATCATCCCAGGCTTTTTTGCCGTTTTCCAGTTTTTTAGGATCCAGGGTGGTGAGAAATCGGCTGAACGCAGACAGCTTTCCAATATCCGGACTGGTGGCTGTGGCGCCTGCATATACAGGTACCAGAGCAGCGCTGAATACCCAGCCTTCCTGAGGCGGATTGGCCGTGGTTTTGACCTTGAAATAGGGTTCATTAAACGGAATATTCCGCAGGGTTACTTCCTCCTTATTGGCAGAAATTTCGCCATTACCTGATACGAAATCCCCTTCAGCCAATTGGGCAATGACCGCTCCCTGCTTGTTAGGCTGATCCCGAAGGTTGAGCTTGTCGACATTCAGGAAATACCAATAGACCTCAGGTTTGGGAGAGGGCGGGGGAGGGGTAGGGGTAGGTGTTGGGAGTGGCGCTTCTGGTGTTTGACTGCAATGCCAGGCACAAAAGGCCAGCGTAATTAGGAAAGATACTTTTTTCATTTGTAATTATAGTTGAACCACAAAGTCACAAAGGACACAAAAAAAAGGCATTTTGTGTCCTTTGTGACTTTGTGGTTCAACAAATCTTTCCTGAAAGGTGAAGCACTACAAGTTATATTGAGTCGTTGTGCTAAATCAAATCAACCCATATACACTTCCTGGCGCCAAGGTTAGCCAGGCTATGAGTGCAAGTCCTAGTAATACCGCCCAACGAACCCCAGCCGGCATCTCCACCCCGGTATCCGGGGCGTCTTCCCGACTGAAGTACATGGCGATCACTATTTTGAAATAATAGTAAATGGAAATGGCTGAGTTGATTACCGCCAGAACAATTAGCCATGGATATTTGGCAAATGCTGCGGTAAAGAGGAAGTATTTGCCAAAAAAGCCGGCGAGTGGTGGAATACCGGCCAAAGAAAGCATAGATAAAGTCAGTACTGCAGCCATCAGAGGCTGCTTTTTGCTTAAACCATTAAACGCATCAAAGGTGCTTTTACCAGTTTGTTCCGCTACTACGATGAATGCACCAAAGGCACAAATGGTAGCCAGGGAGTAGGTCAATGAGTAAAACAAAAGCGCCTGGTCTGCACCCTCGGTTCCAATGGCAAGTACAGCCAGTAACAGGTAACCTGCATGTGAAATGCTGGAATAAGCCATCATTCTTTTGAAGTCCTCCTGGAAAATGGCCGTCACGTTAGCTACGGTCATGGTAAGGGCCGCCACTAAAGCCACAGGTACACTCCAGAACCCTTCAGCGCCCGGGAATGCAATGGCAAACAACCGGTAAAATGCCGCAAAACCTGCTGTTTTAACTACAGTAGCCATGAAGGCCGTTACCAAATTAGGGCTACCCTGGTATACATCCGGAGCCCAAAAGTGAAAAGGAACGGCAGATACTTTAAAACTGAGTCCCATGATCAGGATCAAAATGCCCACCTTCAACATACCCGGCATCTGGTCTCCATTCCCGATCACACGGCTGATGGTAGCGAGATCAAAACTTGCTGTGGCGCCGTATACCAATGTCATTCCGAACAACAAAATACCCGTAGCAAAGGAGCCCATCAGGAAATACTTGAGCGCAGCTTCATTACCTGCCGGATCGTCTCTCCGACTTCCAGCCAATACATACAATGGAATGCTCAATATCTCAATGCCCAGAAAGAGCATCGTGAGGTTGGTAAAGGAAAACAATACAAGAGCACCGCATAAACTGAATAGAATCAGGCCATAGTGGTCGCCCAGGGTTGAGTTCAAATGACGGAATCCCCATCCCGAAAGCGCAATGATCAATACCGTTGCCAGGATGGCCACTCCGGTAAAGGCATGCGCAAACGGCATAAAACGGAACATGGAGGCGTACTCCATACCCCAGCCGAAGCCCGGCCCCAACAAATCATATCCGGTGGCCCCAAGTGCCAGTAAGGTGCCAATGAGTGACAAAGGTTGCAGCAGCGAGCGATTTTTCAAGCCGGCAAACATGACGGCAATGGCCGTTAAAAAGAGTATTAGTAGTGCGGTCATCTTCAGTACTGATTTGTTTTTGGGGCTATTCTGTTATTGCTATCGTGTTATTCCGAAACTCAACGAGGTCTCCGGAACGTAGTTTCTTTCGCTTTTGGGTTTCCTTCTGGCCATTCACTTTCACTTCTCCATCCGTAATGCACAGATTTGCTTCGCCACCCGTTTCTACCAGGTTTAACACTTTGAGTAGGTTATTGAGTGGAATATGGTCGTGTTCACGCAAAGAGAATGTCATGGTTTATAGTTGTACAGCGCTAAGAATTCTGTCTACGCTGATCTCTGTTAATCCAAGGATGCTTTGTGGGAAAAAGCCCAGCACAATAACCAACCCTGCGATAATACCTAATACCAAAAATTCCCGGGAATTGACATCCTCAAAGCGCTCGGTTTCAGGGCGGGTTTCACCAAATACCACCAACCCATAGGCGCGCAGCATATACACGGCACCAAAAATGATGGTAAGGCCGGATAAAACACCCAACCAGAAATTATAGGTCCAAACCCCATTTAACAACAAAAACTCACCTGGGAAGCCATTAGTTAGTGGTACGGCAACTGACCCCAGTACGATTATCATGAACAACGTAGCGAACTTAGGCGCCGATTTGGCAATACCTCCCATATCAGCCAGAGAACGTGTGCCAAGGCGACGTTCCAGCAAATCCACAATAAAAAAGAGGCCCACCACATTGATACCGTGATTCAGCATTTGAATGATGCCACCTTGAACACCAGGCTTATTCCATGCCATGATACCCGCAGCAATCAATCCAACGTGTGCAATGGAAGAATATGCCACCAAACGTTTGATATCAGATTGTTTAACCGCAATAATGCTGGCATAAATAATTCCAATAACCGCCAGTGAAATAAACAAAGGATCCACAAAATGCATGGCCTCGGGAGCCAGTGGAACCATCCAGCGAATAACCCCATAAGCACCCATTTTCAACATAATGCCGGAAAGAAGCATGGTGCCTGTGGTGGGTGAGGTTACGTAGGTGTCGGGCTGCCAGGTGTGGAAAGGAAATACTGGCATCTTTACGGCAAAGGCCAGGAAAAACCCAACTAATACCCAATGCGCAGCAGTTGGATCAAGCTGAACGGCTACCAGATCTGCCCATGCAAAAGAGTGCCCGCCATTGACATTGGTTTGCAGATACACATAAAGAAGTGCCACCAGCATGAAAAGAGACCCTACAAAAGTGTATATAAAAAACTTGAGCGTTACTTTGATGCGATCCTGGCCACCCCAGATGGCACAAATAAAGTAAATGGGGATCAGTGCCAATTCATAAAAAATGTAGAACACCAGGCCATCTTGAGCTAAAAACACGCCGTTAAGCGCTGCAAGCATCATCAGGACCAATCCGTAGTAACGCGGCTCATTATCGAACTTGTGCTCCCAGCTGGTCAAAATGATCAATGGCGCCAATAGGTTGGTCAGCACAATCATTATCAGGGTGATGCCATCCATCCCCAGGCTGAAATGAATACCGGCAGAAGCCACCCAGGGGACGGAAAAGGTACAGTTCATACCCTGGCTATAATCACAGCAAACACAATAGGCCGTAGCTGCAAGATTACCGAGGGAGGCTGCCAGTGCCAGGTGGCGGGATAAACCTGCCGGACGAAGCAAAAGCAAAATCGCAGAAGCGATGAGCGGAACGAGTATAAATATCAGTGACATTCGTCAGTCTTTCTTGTTTGTAAAAGGGTCGTTTCAGGGTTGTCCTCCAAATACTGCTGTTTATGCCCAGAATGTGAGCATCAGCAGGATGGCGCCTGCCACCATACCTAACAGATAATATTCAATATTCCCGTTTTGAAGTTTACGCACCTGAGCGCCTATACGCTGTACCCCGGTGGCAAACCCGTTCACGATACCGTCAATACCCTGAATATCCACGTAGTAATGGAAGAGTTTGGATAACTTTTCCACAGGGCGGACGAACAGGAAATCATACAACTCATCCACATAGAACTTATTGGCAATTACTCTGGTAAGCCCGGTCTGAGCTTCGTCTGTCACAGGCAGATTAGAGGTTTTACCATAAATAAAATAGGAAACCACAATGATGACCAAAGCCAGAGAGGTGGTGAAGCCCATCAGGAGCCATTCCGTGCTGGCATCCAGGTGCATTTCACTCATTGGAATGACAGCATTGAACCAGTGTGCAAGCCATTGATCGTTGCCAAGGTGCATGAAGTGTGGCGTATTCAGAAAACCACCCGCAATAGACAGCACCGCAAGGATGATCAATGGAATGGTCATGATCTTCGGACTTTCATGCAAATGGTGCTCTTGTTCATGGGTGCCGCGGAAACTTCCGAAAAAGGTTACAAACAGCAGACGGCACATGTAAATGGCCGTGAGCACGGCGCCTAAGCTAGCCAATGCCCACCAAATGACTCCGCCATGTGCATAGGTGTAAGCAAAAATTTCATCCTTGGAGAAGAAACCGGAGAGGAACGGGAAGCCAGAAATGGCCATGGTGCCAATCAGGAACACCCAGAAAGTAACCGGCATAGCTTTGCGCAAGCCACCCATTTTGCGGATATCCTGTTCGTTGCCCATACCGTGAATCACGGAGCCTGCGCCAAGAAACAACAAGGCTTTGAAGAAGGCGTGCGTGGTAACATGAAACATCGCGCTCGCGTAGGCGCCCATGCCCAATGCTACAAACATTAAACCAAGCTGGGAAACCGTGGAGTATGCCAGTACCTTCTTGATATCGTTTTGTCGCAATCCAATAATCGCAGCAAAAATGCAGGTAATCAAACCCACAATAGCCACAAAATGCATGGCATCGGGGGACAGATTGTATAAAGGATTGAAACGCGCTACTAGATACACACCGGCCGTCACCATGGTGGCCGCGTGGATAAGCGCCGAAACCGGAGTTGGGCCGGCCATAGCATCTGGAAGCCAGGTGTACAATGGAATTTGGGCGCTTTTACCCATGGCGCCAATAAACAGCAACATACAGATCAGCGTCACAACTCCTGCCTCTAATCGGATGTTTGGGAGCGCTGCAAAGATTTCTGAATAGGTAAGTGTGCCAAATTGCTGAAAGATCATGAACATGCCCAGCAACAAGCCAAGGTCGCCTATGCGGTTCATAATGAATGCTTTACGCGCTGCCTTTCCATATTCACGGTTGGTATACCAAAAGCCGATCAACAGATAAGAGCATAAACCGACACCTTCCCAGCCAAAGAATAACATCAGCAGATTGTCGCCCATAATGAGCAGCAACATGGAAAAAATGAACAGATTCAGGTACGCAAAAAACTTCCAGAATCCTGCATCATCATGCATATAACCTATGCTATACACATGAATCAGGAAACCTACACCTGTAACGATCAACATCATCCATACAGACAGTTGATCTACCAGGAAACCAAAATTGGCAGACAGGTTTCCAACGGATAAAAACTGGTAAAGGTTAATTTGAATTGCACCGCTGGCTGCTACCTGATTGAAAGCCATAAGGCTTAACAGGAAAGAAACAAGCAATGCCCCCGAGCCGATAATGCCAACCGCTGTTTTGCTAAGCCGGCTGCCAAACAAACCGTTGATCGCAAAACCGATCAATGGCAGAAAGGGGATAAGTGGTATGAGTTGGTTCATAATATCTTGAACGATAAACAATCTTCACAGTCCGGCACATGGCTAAATGTACCAACAGGAGATATCCGTTAATTTCTAAGGTTGTCCAGCAATGAAATATCCGTGCTTTTGGTGTTCCGGTAAATCATAACCAGAATTCCCAGGCCAACCGCCGCTTCTGCAGCAGCTACCACCATGATGAAAAATACCATGATTTGTCCTTGCGCATCAGAAAGATAAGTTGAGAATGCAGCCAGAAGCAGGTTCACGGCATTGAGCATCAATTCCACACACATCAATACCACAATGGCGTTTCGGCGTGTGAGTACCCCGAATACACCAATCACAAAAAGGATGGTACTCAGGTACACATAGTAGTCAATAGGAATGGTTCTAACAGTTTCAAGCATGGTTGCAACGTATTAAGTCTGCCAAAGCAGTAATAATCAAAGTTGAATATCTCGTTTACCTACCAGTACTGCACCTACCATAGCGGCCAGGAACAGGATGCCGGCAATTTCAAAAGGCACCACGAAATCGGTGAATAGTACTTTACCCAGGTTTTCTACCAATCCTACCTGAGTGTTGGAAGCTTCTGGTACTGCCAACTGAATGCCGCCACGGAGTGCACCAACAAGTGTAACAAGCAACATTCCAGCGGCAATTCCAGCAGTTATCCGCCAAATGGTAGACTTCTGGGGCTCTGTATCTTTGTTGAGGTTAAGCAACATCAATACAAAGAGGAAAAGTACCATGATGGCGCCAGCATAAACGATGATGTGGACCACCGCAAGAAATTGAGCATTCAACAGAATGTACTGCCCGGCTATGCAGAAAAAGGTGAAAATGAGATACAACACGCTGTGCACCGGATTACGGGAAAACACCATTCCAAGTGCAGACAGAATGGAAAGGGCAGCCAGGGTTAGAAATAGGTATTGTGCCATTATCTTAAATTAGGTCCATTAAACAAGAACAGTCGAACGACAATCTTATCGTCGTTCATCGCCTCATCGTTTTTTTATGCTTCCGTTATGTGTTTTTGGCGTTTGGTTACATCAATGCGCTTTTCAGGCTCCACGCCTTCTACCAGCAAATCTTTGCCAAAAACAAAGTTTTGGCGAACGTAATCGCTGGGTACAATGCGGTCTGTAAGGAAGATAGCCTCTTTAGGACAAGCTTCCTCGCACAATCCGCAGAAAATGCAGCGCAGCATGTTGATTTCATACACAGCTGCGTATTTCTCTTCCCGGTACAGGTTCTCTTCTCCTTTTTGGCGCTCCGCAGCTTCCATGGTGATGGCTTCTGCCGGACACGCTACGGCACACAAACCGCAGGCGGTACAGTTTTCCCTGCCCTGTTCATCACGCTTCAGTACGTGCCAGCCACGGTAAACCGGAGCAAATGGCCTGGTTTCCTTTGGATAAGAAACAGTGTTGGACTTGCGGAAAAAGTGTTTCAGAGTGGTCCACATACCTTTCAGGATCGCAGGCAAATAAATGCGCTCCATAAAGGTCATTTCCTTATTAACTACGTTTTTCGAACGCTGTGTGAGTTGCATAGAATAGAAATCGTTTGATGTGGTTTGAAGGGTTTGATGTATCGGCGGGTTTAGCCGCCGGTTTGAAGGGGCGCCCCTTGTGGTCGCCCTGATGGTCGTCCGGATTCAATTATTCTCCAAAATACAAAATCCCTGCGCCAGTCAGCAGCATATTCAGAATAGCCAAAGGGATGAGGGATTTCCAACCCAGGTGCATGAGCTGATCATAACGGAAACGCGGGAGTGTCCAGCGAATCCACATGAAAACAAAAATGAAAAAGAAGGATTTGCTCAGCAAAACGATTGGGCCCATCAAGCCTCCAAGCCAATTCGGATCCAGACCAGGAAAGTGGTATCCTCCAAAATAAAGGCAGGAAATCACTGTACAGGAAATGAACATGTTGATGTACTCAGCAAAAAGGAAGAAGCCCAGTTTCATCGAGCTGTACTCCGTATGGTAACCGCCTATCAATTCAGTTTCGCATTCAGCCATGTCGAATGGAGCACGGTTACATTCAGCCAGCGAGCAGGTCAGGAACAAAATGAATCCCAATGGTTGATACACCACATTCCACATGTCTGATTGTTGCTCAATGATGGTACGCAGACTCAGGGAGCCACTCAGCATTACGATAGCAATCAGGGAAAGACCCATGGCCAATTCGTAAGAAATCATCTGGGAACTTGCCCGGATGGCGCCATATAAGGAGAATTTGTTGTTGGAAGACCAACCACCCAGCATGATACCATAAACACCCAGGGAGGCCAAACCAACCACATACAGAATACCGATGTTAAGATCAGCTACCTGGAGGTTCCAGTTCAAACCACCTAATGTGAGCGTAGTGCCCCACGGTATTACCGCAGAAGCCATTAATGCCACAAATATGAAGGCTCCCGGCGCAAGGATATAAATCCAGCGCTCCGACTGGTTGGGAATAAAGTCTTCCTTGGTAAACATTTTCACGCCGTCAGCAATAGGCTGTAAAAGTCCCCACGGGCCGGCATTGCTTGGCCCCAGACGATCCTGGAAGAAAGCGGCTATTTTACGTTCACCATAAGTGGCGTATGCTGCAACCCCAAGGGTTACCAGGAACAACACCAGTATGAGTGTGGCTTTTTCGATGATAAAGCCCAGGCTGAAAAGTAATAATGCGGTCATGTTCGGTTATAATGGTTTTTTTGAGGCAGAAATGATGGTCATTATTCAGGTTTAAGCAAAAACATCAACGGAATATGTAGCCGCTCCCCCCAGGCTTTTTCAGTATGTGGGGCGCCTTCAAAAACTTTGGTCACCCATTGTCCGTTTCCGTATCCATTTTGTTTCATGATCTCATCAACCATTACCTGCCATTGGCCATATAAACTGTCCAAGGTGGTGGTTCCATGATCGAAGTAAATCTTATGGTTTTTGGGACTCGGCAACTTTTGCTTCAGATAGTTCATAAGCGCCTGAGGTATTGGGTTGTTTTCATTGGTGTAAATCCCGGTCCAGTGGGTGGACAGGCAAGCCGCGCCACCGAAAATTTCCGGATACTCACAAATAGCGTAAAGTGAGATCAACCCTCCCATACTGGAGCCCGCAATAAAGGTATTGGCAGGATCCGACAGGGTAGGAAGCACTTTGTCGATCTCGGGTTTAAGCTCTAAAACAATGAACTTCAAATAGTTATCGGCTAAATATAAGCCGTTGGTTCTTTCGTTCGCCAGTTTTTTCACCTCGTCACTTCCTCCATCTACAGCCTTTTGCGGGATGTACTCACTGGCCCTTTTTGCCCCATTATTCCAAATACCCACTACGATACACTCCCTGATTTGCTTTTCCTTGTTCATACGGCACATCACATCGTCAACATCCCAAGCCTGCTTATTCCAGGCTTTACTGCTATCGAATAGCATTTGTCCGTCATGCATGTAAAGAACCGGGTACTTTTTGTTTCCATCGTATCCTTCAGGCAACCATACATCTACATGGCGGGCATCTACAAATTCAGATTCAAACCACTCTGCACGTTGAAAATGTCCGCAGTCAACTGTGGGCAATTCTGCCCTGTTTTGCGCATGCGCCTGAATGGCCAAGCATACACACAAAATGCCATGGAGCCATTTTTTATGCATTACACCACTGTTTTTTCTCCGTGTTCATAGTGGTTTTGAGAAATCACAGAGTGACGATCCAAATCACGCGGTCCTTCAATGGTCCAGTCGCCTTTGCCCTTTTTCTCAAAACGACAGGTGTTGCAGATGAAATCATGTACCTCGCCGTATTTGTCCTTGCGTGCTGTAACACGATAGATTTCGCCTCCATACATCCATGCAACTGCTTTCCCCGAGCAGGTAGGACAATCACGATGGGCATCCATTGGATTGAGGAACCACACTCGACTCTTGAAACGGAAAGTACGATCCGTCAGAGCGCCAACCGGACAAACGTCAATCACGTTGCCGCTGAATTCACTGTCGATTGATTTCTCAATGAAAGTGCTGATCTCAGCGTGATCGCCGCGATTGATGATACCGTGTACGCGTTCAGGGCACAATTGCTGGGCCGTGAAAACGCAGCGGAAACACATAATACAGCGCGTCATGTGCAGTTTGATATACGGGCCAATATCGATTTTCTCGAAGGTCCGACGCTCAAATTCATATCGGGTATTGGATTTGCCGTGCTCAAAAGCCAGATCCTGCAAGTGACATTCTCCAGCCTGATCGCATATAGGGCAGTCAAGCGGGTGATTGATCAGCAGAAATTCGGTTACTGCAGCGCGGGCATCCACCACGCTCTGATCACTTTTGCTGGCTACTTCCATGCCATCCATAACCATGGTTTGGCAGGAGGCCACCAGCTTAGGCATGGGGCGTGGATCTTTTTCGGAGCCTTTGGTAACCCGCACTAAGCAGGTGCGGCATTTACCGCCCGAGCCTTTCAGCGTGGAATAATAGCACATGGCAGGGGGCACCAGCTCACCGCCGATCTGGCGGGCAGCATTCAGAATGGTGGTGCCTTCTGCAACCTCAATGGTTTGTCCGTCTATGGTGACTATTGGCATTGATCGATGTTTTTTAACTTAACTTAGGATGCAGGTGCAAACGTTTTCTCCGTCACCAACCCATAATTCCGCTCCATGGCAGCCCGGGGCTCGTTTACGTGCCATTCGAATTCCTCGCGGAAGTGACGAATAGCGGCGCTAACTGGCCATGCCGCGGCATCGCCGAGCGGGCAAATGGTATTTCCTTCAATTTTTTTGGCCACATCTACCAGCAGGTCGATGTCGCTCATTTTGCCGCCGCCGTTTTCAAGGCGATGCAGCACTTTTTCCATCCAACCGGTGCCTTCCCGGCAAGGAGAACACTGGCCACAACTTTCATGGGCGTAAAAGCGACTGAAGTTCCAGGTATTGCGCACAATACACTGGTCTTCGTCGTACACAATGAAGCCGCCAGAACCCAGCATGGAACCTGTGGCGAAGCCGCCATCTGCCAGGCTTTCGTAGGTCATCATACGGTTTTCGCCGTTGGCGGTTTTGCACACGAGGAAGTGTGGCAGAATGGGAACGGAAGATCCCCCTGGCACGCAAGCTTTAAGCTTTTTGCCGTTTTTGATACCACCACACCATTCATCAGAATAAATGAACTCTTCTACCGAGATATTCATTTCAATCTCGTAAACGCCAGGCTTGTTGATATTTCCGCTGGCGCTGATGAGTTTGGTACCGGTACTCTTTCCTATTCCGATTTTGGCATATTCCTCGCCACCATCGTTAACGATAGGCACTACCGCTGCGATGGTTTCTACGTTATTAACAACAGTAGGGCACTGCCACAGTCCTTTTACAGCAGGAAACGGAGGTTTGATGCGCGGATTACCGCGTTTTCCTTCCAGGCTTTCAATCAGGGCTGTTTCTTCACCACAGATATATGCACCGGCTCCAATATTGACAAATAGGTCAAGGTTATAACCAGTGCCGAGGATGTTTTTGCCCAGCCAACCATTGGCATAAGCTTCCGCAATAGCCTTTTCCAGGATAAAAAGGATCCAGGAATATTCGCCTCGAATGTAGATGTAGGAAGTATTTGCTCCGAGCGCATAGGAAGAGGTGATCATTCCTTCCACCAGAAGGTGAGGGATTTTTTCCATCAGATAGCGATCCTTAAAGGTGCCAGGTTCGCTTTCATCCGCATTACAAACCAGATAGCGCGGAACGCCTTCCGGCTTAGCCAGGAACGACCATTTCATGCCGGTAGGGAAGCCTGCGCCTCCGCGACCGCGCAAGCCGCTTTTTTTGACTTCTTCTACCACATCTTCTGACGACATGGTTTTCAGAGCCTTTTCTACAGAGCGATAGCCGCCATGTTTGCGGTACACCTCGTAGGTGTTGATGCCCGGTACCTGGGCGTGTTCCAAAAGTAATTTACGACCCATAAAACTGTTATTCAGAGGAATATTCTCATAAACTGTTCGTCAGCATCGAATATTCACGATCGATCAAATGATAAAAGGTTGATTTTATTTGCCACTAAAGGCTGCCAATAATCGCCCAGGCTCTTCAATTGGACCCTCAAAACGGGTATTGGGGCAAACAGCCACCATGGCGCCATCACTTTCGAGTTCGGGCAGCCATTCCATCAATAATTCCCAGTCAATTTCCTCCACGTCATAATCATCAAAGCCAGCAGACTTCCGAAAGGCTTCTGCTAATTCAGGCGCCTGGAAAAAAGGCAAAATATCTGTATCGTCATTATCGCCCAGCAATGCCCAGCCTTCATCGTCAGATATGCCATAAGCCATTTTGTTTTTGGAAACCGTATCCAAAAAATGCTCCAGGCGTTTATCACCTGGCATCTTAAAAATGGCGGTTACTTCAGTTGGTGTCATAAGTTGTTCAATTTCAAGCGTCAAGCCGCTTGGGTTTATGGTTCACTCTTGTTCTTTGGCAAACTCCGCTTCAAAATCTGCTCTCACTATTTCAGGCTTCATCACCGCACTTTGAAAGTTGGGTGTTGGGAATACAGCCACTTTGATGTTTTCTGTCTTGAAATCCTCCAGCCATTCAAAAAATTCATATAAATCCAATGCTTCCACATGGTATTCATCAAACGCTCCTTCACCTGCCTGCTGAAATGCCTGGACAAACTCAGGATTTGGAAAAACAGCCAGTGCATCCTGATTTTCACCGTCTACTTCCAGCATCAGCCAGCCTTCATCATCAGCCAGCCCCCAAACTTCCTCTTCTGCAGTTACCGTCCGAATGAAATACTTATACCTGCTTTCAGGCTTTCTGGCCAGTACTTCATCAAATTCTTTTTTGGTTAATGGTGGCATAATTATTTGGGTTGCAAATCTTTACTGAGCACCCAGCCCTTTTCACCGTTTGGCCTTTCAACCTGATGCCACACAGCAAAAATCCTGGTTTGAAATACGGAAGCATTTACCTCACCTTCAAATCTGCCTTTTTTAGGGTCATCGTATACTACTTGTTGGTTACCATTGGCATTATTTGTTCCAACTATGAGAATTGTTTTGCCTTTTGGGATAGTTATCTTTCCACCTTTACCACTTAAGGTTACGGGTTGATTCAAAATGCCTTCCCCTTCTGTTTGAACTACTTGATTGGAAATCATTGAGACTGGTTCATTTTCTGCGAAAACTCCCAGGCTTTCGGTGCTAAAACTTGCGCCACTTCTAATGGCCACATTTTTCCCTATGATATTGGCCTTGCCCGATCCAACGATATCCGAATTGGAAATATAAATACCTTCTTTTGCCGCCGCTTCTTTTTGTTTTTCTAACTCCTGGTTGTCAACAGGCTGTCCTTCAACCTGCTGAACCTCCTGCTTAGGTGGTTCCGGTTGGTTTTGGCAGGCAAACAAAAATCCTGTCACACATAGTATAGTCAACAATTGCTTCATGCTATTTGAATTTAGTGCATTTTCCAGGTGCCCTTATCAATTTTTCCGGCACGACAATCTTCAATAAATTGATCCATTTTCACCTCTGTGAGGTGCTCATGGTAGAATTCTCCAACCTGCATCATTGGGGCATAGCCACAGGCGCCTAAACATTCCACCTGTTTGATCGTAAACATTCCATCAGGTGTAGTTTGGTTTTTACCAATACCAAGTTTGAGCTTAGTATACTCAATGATCTTTTCAGCACCCTCGATGGCACATGGGCCGGTTTGACAGAACTCCAGCACATATTTACCTACCGGAGCCAGGTTGAACATGGAGTAAAAAGAGGCCACTTCGTATACCTCAATGGAGGCAATACCAAGGGTTTTAGCTACCTCGTCCATGGCCGGAACACTTAGCCATCCGTTGTTTTCCTCCTGCGCAATATGCAGCGCACGAAGAATTGCGCTTTTGCCCTTGCCTTCCGGGTATTTTTTTATGATGCCCAGCACTTCATTGCGGGCAGCTTCTGAATATGTAAAGGGTGGTGCGTCCTGAGTAGCGTTATGCATTGGTCAGACTTGATTTTAATTAACTGTTTTTCACTCACACATATTCCTTATCACGCATCCAGCTCTCCGGCAATCACATTCATGGAACTCATGGTTAGAATGGCATCTGAGAGCATGGCGCCTTTAATCATTTCAGGATAGGCCTGATAATAAATGAAACACGGGCGACGGAAGTGCAAACGATATGGTGTGCGACCTCCATCGCTAATCAGATAGAAACCTAACTCACCGTTACCGCCTTCCACACAATGATAAACTTCACCAACCGGAATTGGAGTCTCTTGCATCACCACTTTGAAATGGTAGATCAGCGCTTCCATCTTGGTATAAACATCCGGCTTGTCCGGCAGATAAAATTCCGGAACGTCCGCATGGTAAGGACCCTCGGGTAAATTATTGTAGGCGTCGTTTATGATCTTCAAGGATTGTCTGATTTCCTCCTGACGTACCATAAAGCGGTCGTATGTGTCGCCGTTAATACCTACCGGAATAATGAAATCAAAATCACCATAGCTGCTGTATGGGCTCATCACACGAACATCGTAATCTACCCCTGCCGCACGGAGATTGGGGCCGGTAAATCCATATGCCATGGCCATATCAGCAGTAATGGGGCCGGCGCCGATGCAGCGGTCCATGAAAATACGGTTTCGCTCCAACAATCCGCAAAACTCCTCAAAACGAGCCGGGAATGTCTTTAAAAAGTCTTTCAGCTTGGCGTGAAAAGTTGGCGTGAAGTCGCGCTCCATGCCTCCAATCCGGCCAATATTCGTGGTCAGACGTGAGCCACACACTTCTTCAAATAGCTCGTAAATCCGCTCGCGCTCCTGGAACATATAGGTAAAACCGGTCAGTGCTCCGGTATCAACCCCGATAACAGTATTGCAGACCAGATGGTCCGCAATACGGGAAAGTTCCATAATAATAATGCGCATATACTGCGCACGTTTAGGTAATTCGCAACCGATCAATTTCTCTACGGTCATGTGCCATCCCATGTTGTTGATGGGAGAGGAACAATAGTTTAGACGGTCTGTAATCGGCGTGATTTGATTGTACGGACGACGTTCGGCCAGTTTTTCAAATGCACGATGGATGTAACCAATGGTGGGCTCTGCATGCACGATTTTTTCACCGTCCATTTTGAGCACGTTTTGGAAAATACCGTGCGTGGCCGGGTGCGTGGGCCCCAGATTGAGTGTTGCGAGTTCCCCGTCAAGACTGTCCAGGGAAGAAAAATATGATTGAACTTGCATGATGTCTAATGCTTAATCAAAACTTCTGCCAACGTGTCCATCGCGACCGAAGAACCGGTCATCTTTGTCGGTACGTGTGCCATCTTCCAGGCGGTATTCCTTACGTAGCGGAAACACTTCCATATCGTCCACATTGAGGATGCGTCGCAGATCCGGGTGGCCGGTAAATACAACACCGAAAAAGTCGTACTCCTGCCGTTCCTGCCAGTTGGCAGATGGCCATAAGGAAGTTGCTGTAGGAACATGCGGATCATCTTTTGAGAAAAAGACTTTCACCCGAATTCGCACGTTTTTCGTCCAGTTGTGCAGGTGATATATCATGCCCAATTCCTGCCCGGAGTTTTCGGGGTAGTGAATAGCGCAAAGTGAGGTCAGGAAGTTGAAACCTAGCTGCTGGTCATCGCGGAGCAATTGTAACAGCTGTATCAGTTGTTCCCTGGTGGTATGAATATTCAGAATGCCGTCCAAAGCGGTATCGTTTGATACAACAGAATCAGGCATTTTTTCCGCCAATAGGGTAAGAATTTGTTCGCTGTCCATCCAATTAGCCAATTTGATATTTTTCCATGAGGTGCTGGTATTCTGGAGAATGCCTGCGACGGAGAGGTTCGTTTTTAACCAGCTCCTGGATCTTTAGAATACCATCAATGATTTGTTCCGGACGTGGTGGGCAGCCAGGAACATAAACGTCTACAGGGATTACTTTGTCAATTCCCTGCAAAACGGAATAAGTGTCGAATATGCCTCCGGAGCTGGCACATGCGCCAACGGCAATAACCCACTTGGGTTCAGCCATTTGGGTGTATACCTGTTTGAGGATAGGACCCATTTTTTTGGCAATGGTACCCATTACCATTAACAGGTCGGCTTGGCGGGGGGAGAAGGACAGGCGCTCCATGCCGAAGCGAGCCAGATCATAGTTCGTGCCCATCGTAGCCATGAACTCAATCCCACAGCAGGAAGTAGCGAAGGGAAGAGGCCAAATGGAATTAGCGCGTGCCAATCCTACAGCGGAGGATAGTTTAGTAGCAAAGAACCCTTCGCCATTGTAACCGTCTGGTATTTCTACTTGATTTGACATGATTTATGGTTGACGTTCAAAAAAACGAGATGCATCAAGGCATAACACCTCATTATATTATTTGTCCCACTCAAAGGCGCCCTTGCGCAGCACATAGTAAAATCCAACAAGGAATATAGCCACAAACATCACAACAGCCAGGAACCCTTCAGTGCCCATCGCTCGGAAATTCACCGCATATGGATAGAAAAAAATAACCTCCACGTCGAACAACACGAACAAAATAGCGGTCATGAGGTACTTGATCGAGACCGGGATACGTGCATTGCCCTGACTCTCAATACCACATTCAAAATTTTCATCCTTTTTTTTGCTGCTTCGGCGAGGGCCCAAACGTGGAACTACAATCAAAACCAGGGCTACAAATCCAATTGCGACCAGGGATTGCATAATAATGGGCAGATATCCGGTAGGCTCCATAACTTTTACTGAACAGAGTTTTTATTCCTTGGTGATTTACCAGGCGCGGCAAAGGTAGCCAAATGGTTTGGACATTTATTGCCTCAATTCGTAAGAACGACACTAAGTAATTTTAGTTTAGAATTTTTCAACCTTTGTATCTCAAAAAAAGTACTCGTTTCCTATTACAACTTACCTTAAATGAACAAAGACTCTTTGATCGCACTAAGTATTGCTTTTCTGGTTCTGGCATTTTTATGGGTGGAAAGTCCCCAGGAACCAGTAGAAAAGCCTGTCGAGTCATTACGCTCTGCCCAGATGATGGCCGGTTATGGCACCCCAATTCTTGATGGAAGTGCAGCTGATGCCGTCTGGTCAAAAGCCGAATGGTTGCCTCTGGATCAAACATGGATAGGCAATCCTCCTCTTGCAGCAGATTTTTCCGGACGATACAAGTTGCTTTGGGACGAAAACAACCTGTATGTCCTGGCTGAAATTACAGACGATACCCTCATGGATAGTCACCAAGACGGTTTGCTGAAATATTGGGATGATGATTGTCTGGAGATCTTTGTAGATGAAGATGCTTCAGGTGGGATCCATCAGTTTAGTTATAATGCATTTGCCTATCACATTGCACTGGACGGCAAAGTAGTAGACATCCGTCCCGATTCAGTGCCAGCTTATTTCGATGACCATTGCACTACGCGCCGGATTACGAATGGAAAGTTTAGCACCTGGGAGGTAGCAATTAAGATATTCGATGGCAATGAGTATTCGGATCTGCCTGATGAGGAAAATATTTCCAAAATGCTTCGAAAAGGCAAAAAGATGGGCTTTGCACTGGCATATTGTGACAACGACCATTCACCCGAACGGGAAAATTTCATGGGTTCTGTACCTGTTCCGGGGCAAGACAAGAATCGTGGCTGGATTGATGCCGGAATATTTGGACTGTTGACACTGGATTAATCAGGCTTTTTGCCGCCTTTTAAGAACCCTTGAACTGACATAAGGGTATCCCATTGATCGTTGGCTGCAAGGTTAGCCTGAGACGGCCAGGTTCCAGGATCGTGCATGGCTAGCTGCGGGCCGGCTGTAGAAAGTATTTCTTTTAATTTGGCAACATCGGCATCTGCCAGATGGCGGTACGTTGAAATACCATACTGATTAAGCAGCATCTGGATCTTTGGTCCAATTCCTTCAATAACCGTGAGGTCATCCTTTTCGGGCACATCTGAAGCTGCTTCTGGCGTTTTTTCTTCTTTTTGAGCGGTTTTATTGCGTGTGCCTTTTGCGGTTTTGGCATCAGGAACAACTTGAGGCTCAATACTGAATACCGGACTGGATGGCAGTTCTGGGGCAAGCGGTTCAGGTAATGGAGAATCAATGGAATGATCAACCGGCTCGTGATCTATAGCAACAACTGATTCCATTTTTTCTTCAATGGGAAGGAAGGATTCAAAAGTGATGCCTTCAGTTGGTTCTACTAAAGGTTTTTCTGTGGTCAGCGTTTGAATTTCTAATGGGATATCGTCGGCAATAATAGTGTCTGGTGTGATGGACAGCCCTAACTCCGTTTCTACTTGCCGGTTTCTTTGTTGCGTAACCGATAACTCCTGGTCCAGATATGCGGATTTTTCTTTGGCCGAGGTTAACTCCCGGTTCAGATTATTGATTTGATTACTCAGGTTGGTATTGTCTGATTCAGCTACCGTAGCCCGGGTTTTCAGGCTTTCCATTTCCAGACGCAGGGCGTCCAGTGTAACGTGGAGACTTTGGTTGTCGATTTTCATTCGGTCCAGTTCCTGCTTAAGGCGGCCCCAAAGGATCCAGCCCAGCCACATGCCTATGAAAAAGGCGCCAAAAAGCATGATTAGAATTTCAACGGTATGCGTTGCAAAAGGGTTATTTTCAAACATAATTCTGTTATTAAATGGTTGGCGGTTATGGCAGATTGGTTAAATTATTGGCTTACAAGGATTTCAACCCTTCGGTTTTGATACCGGCCATACGGCGTATCATTGGTGGCAACAGGCTTTTTATCCCCTGAAGATTTACATTTGATTTGCGCTGCTGATACCCCTTTTTTAATCAAAACATCACGAATTCCATTTGCCCTGAGCAAGCCAAAACGATAATTCTCATCTGGCTCTCCAACAAAATCGGTGTGTCCTGTAATGGATACCTTTCCTCCTGATGATTTAAGTTGAATGGCCAGATTTTCAAGATAGGTATCAATGGTGGCATTTTCCTCCTTTTTAGCCGATTTATAAGGGTAGTATATCACCACTTTGTTCGAAGTCGTTACCACCTGAACCTCGTCCATTCGGTCGGAGGTTACTGGAGAAGATGGTTTGTTTATTGGCTGATTTGTAGTCGGTTCTGCGCTAACTGGTTGGATTTCGGGGGTGGGATCTTTTGCTGCCGGCTCCTGCTCTTCCGGCAATGCAATGACCTGTTCATTGGCCAAATTGGCAGTTGGTTCGCAGGCGTCCATTAAGCCACAAACATACCATCTCCAACAGATGGCAGCCCATACAGCGAATACGACAAAGACAAGTGTTTTAGCATTCATAGGGTGCAACAGTAGATTTTCAAGGGCAATTATCGCACACATTTTCAGGTTTTTATAAAAAAAGTGAAAAAAGCCTCAAATTCGCACCATAATTTAACAACCAGTTGCCGTGTCGCATATCGTAAATCTTAGCAATGCTGATATTCAGCAAACAGATGGGAGTGTCATATTAAACAATATTCATCTGACAATTGGTGCAGGGGAGTTCACCTATCTGATCGGGAAAACAGGTAGCGGGAAGAGTAGTTTGCTGAAAACCTTATATGCATCATTGCCCTTACTGAAAGGGTCAGGTTCCGTTGCCGGGTTTGATTTAAAGCAAATTAACCGTCGGAATGTGCATGTATTGCGCAGAAAACTTGGGATCGTTTTTCAGGATTTTAATCTGCTTACAGATCGAAACGTTGAAGAAAACCTGTTTTTTGTGCTCAAAGCTACCGGTTGGGAAGATGAGCAAGGAATGGACAAGAGAATAGGGGAGGTGCTTCAGGAAGTTGGGCTTGCTGCAAAACGCAAAGCGATGCCTTTTGAACTTTCCGGAGGCGAGCAGCAGCGAGTGGTGATCGCAAGAGCCTTATTAAACAATCCTCCAATTATACTTGCAGATGAACCAACCGGAAATCTGGATCCTGAAACCAGTGATGACGTACTGACATTACTTCGAAACCTGGCAAAGCAACACAATACAGCAGTACTTTGTGCCACTCATGATTACCGGATCCTCCAAAATTTCCCTGCAAGGATTATTCGGGTCATTAACGGAAAACTGGTTGATGATGAAGGCTCTGGTTTGCGTTAACGCCCTGCGAGGGCCTTACGCCCCTGCAGAACAATTTTTTCGCCTCCGGAGGATATTTTTCGGATAATGTCTGAGTCAATTTTGTAGTTTTGCGCCTTTGATTTAACATTTCACCATTCACTATATTTTCATAGAAAATGAATCTGCACGAGTATCAGGGCAAGGAACTCCTGAAGTCCTACGGTGTAAAAATCCAGGAAGGCATTGTGGCCACGAACGCTGCTGAAGCAGTTGAAGCCGCCAAAAAAATGAAGGAGTTATACAACTCCGATTTTACCGTGATTAAAGCACAGGTTCATGCCGGCGGACGCGGCAAGGGCGGTGGTGTAAAATTGGCTAAGAATCCTGAATTGGCTGGTGAAATTGCACAGGCAATGATAGGAATGCGTTTGGTTACTCCTCAAACCTCTGCAGAAGGAAAACTTGTTCGCAAAGTGTTGGTTGCTCAGGATGTTTTTTACCCAGGCGCCAGTGATCCAAAAGAATTTTATATCAGTGTATTGACAGACCGTGGCCGCGGTTGTAATGTGATCATGTATTCCCCTGAAGGTGGAATGGATATTGAAAAGGTGGCACATGAAACACCTGATCGCGTATTTTTTGAATTCGTTGATCCATTATTGGGTCTTCGGCCGTTTCAAGCCCAGAAAGTTGCCTTTAATCTTGGACTAAGTGGTGGAGCTTTCAAGGAAATGGTTGACTTCGTTATGAAACTTTACGCTGCATTCGTAGGCTCTGATGCAGCAATGTTTGAGATTAACCCTTGCCTGAAAACATCCGATGATCGCATCATCGCTGTAGATTCCAAAGTTACCTTGGATGATAATGCATTGTACCGGCATAAAGATCTGGAAGTACTTCGCGACAAAGATGAAGAAGATCCAGCTGATGTAGAAGCGCAGGAAATGGATCTGAACTATGTGAAGTTGGATGGCAACGTTGGTTGTATGGTAAATGGCGCAGGTTTGGCTATGGCTACCATGGATCTGATCCAGTTGTCTGGTGGTGAGCCCGCCAACTTCCTTGATGTAGGTGGTACTGCTGATGCACAACGTGTAGAAAATGCCATGCGTTTCATCCTGAAGGACCCGAATGTAAAAGCCATTCTGATCAATATTTTTGGAGGAATCGTGCGTTGTGACCGTGTAGCTCAGGGTGTGGTGGATGCATATAAAGCCATTGGCACCATCCCGGTGCCGGTTATTGTTCGTCTCCAGGGCACTAATGCAGATATCGCCAAAAAAATTATCGACGAATCCGGACTACAGGTAATGGGCGCAACTGAATTTCAGGAAGCTGCTGATCTGGTATCCAAGGTTTTGGCTAAATAAATCAGCGATATATCCCACAAAAAAAGGCACGTTGCTCATTGCAAACGTGCCTTTTTTTGTGGCGCTACTTTTTGGCGTCCGGCATTCCGGTTCCATTTTCCGTAAGTAATTCATCTGCTTTTTTGACTACAATTTCCATTCTGGAAAGGTCTGTTGCCAAAATTCTCAGGTCAGATTCGTAAGCTTCCTGAGTAGTGCCATGCATGTCAAAAACCTGCTTGAAATACACGTGCATTAAACTGTCTTTGGCATAACCGGACAACCCGGTAGTTGCCGCATCAGCTATTGCCAAATCAGCCATGATTCTGGAAATTTTATCCTCAGGGAGTACCGGAATGCTTTTTTGAGGATTTTGGCAACTACAGAAGATTGCACATTGCAATCCTGTAGCGAGTATCAGAAAGATTTGTTTTGAGGTTTTCATAAAACTTCCTTAGGGAAATAGCATGCTGCAATCCGGGAGTTGCCTTCATACATGCCTGACCAATCTGCAGCGGTAGTGGTGATCTTTACCACTCCGCAAGTTGGAACGTTTTCAATGTAATGATCGTTTGCGAATAAATTGGCTACTTCTGTAAACGTTGGGTTGTGTCCAAACAGGAATACGGTAGTTGATTCTGCCGGCAATTCAGCAATCAAGCGAAGGATTTCCGTTGGGTGTGCTTCATAAATTCTGGACTCCCTTCTCACGTTGTCGGAATCAATCTGGAAGGCATCAGCAAAAAATAAAGCGGTTGTTAGGGCGCGTTTAGCAGGGCTGCTTACCAGCAAATCGGGCTTTACGCCTTCTTTGACAAGTAGTTGGGCCATTTTGGGGCCGTCTTGTTGTCCGCGCTCGTTAAGCGGGCGGTCAAAGTCCCTGAGGCCCGGGTTTCCCCAACTTGATTTGGCGTGCCTGATTAAATAAAGGGTTCGCATACTTGTTTAAAAAGGTGAAAAAAAGGGGTTTAAATGGCGTTATCTAAGGATATAGCCCTGGCCAAACTGGGTTTGAATCAATTTGGTTTCAAAACCTTTATCAATCTTATTTCGCAGATAATTGACATATACCTCAATTACATTGGTGCCGGTGTCAAAGTTCATATCCCATACTTTTTCTGCGATTTCCGACTTGGAGAGCACCTTCCCTGGGTTTCGTAAAAAGAACTCCAGCAATGCAAATTCTCTGGGAGTTAACAAAATTTCCTGTCCTTCCCTGCGCACGGTTTTTGCATCCAGATCCTGTACCAGATCATGAAATTTCAAAATATTATCCGTTTTAATAGCGTTGTTGTTTCGCCTGGACAATGCTTTTGTTCTGGCCAGTAACTCTTTTAATTCAAACGGTTTGGCCAGATAATCATCCGCCCCTGCATCCAAGCCAGCAACTTTATCATCTGTATGGCTTAATGCAGTTAGGAGCAGAATAGGAGTAGAGTTTTGTTCACTTCTCAATTTTTCACATAACTCAAGACCGTTTAGGCCAGGCATTGTGATATCGGAAACAATGACATCATAATCACCGTGCAAAGCTAAACGAATACCAGTAAGCCCATCAGTGGCGGTGTTAACCGTCCAACCATGTTCCTCCATTCCTTGTCGTAGCGACTGGAGTGTTTTGAGTTCGTCTTCAATGAGTAAAATTCGCACGGTGCGAAAGTAAGAGGTGAAAGGGTTATTTTTATCTGATCGTTTAATTTATAGACAATTTTACCCCAATTTTCCTGATTTTGTTGACCTTTGCGGCTTCAATGATGTATTGTGCTCCGTTTTTTTCGAAGTAACCAGATTTTTGTTGTCTTTCTTCTGCTGGCGTATCTGATTGTGATACGTAGTGGAGCCCTTTTTGGCTGGATTTTACCCCGGGAATTGCCAGAAACAGGCGGGTTGCTTTATCAGTCATGGTTTGGATGGATGAAGGCGTTTCCCATGATATCCGCCATCACGGCCTTCATACTGGTTTTTGTACAGGCGTTTGCTGTAAACTTTTTAGCGGATGAGTTTCGGATGATGGGTGACCGAAATTGGTTTCCAGGGTTGATTTATGGTATTTCAGCTTCAGCCTTTCCGGAATATTTATTTGTCTCTGCGCCATTAGTTGCGGCTACAATAGTGCCGTTCGGACTAATGAAAATTTTCCATGCTTTTCAAAAGCCAAACGTTCATTCCATTATTTTGGATAGTGGATTGTGGCTTTCAGCAGGCTGTTTGTTTTACCCCCCGTTGGTTTGGCTTCTTGTGGCAGGTTTTGCCGGGTTCTTTGTGGTGAGGGTTTTTCGGCTCAACGAAATGTTTATCTATGCATTTGGTGCTTTGATTCCACTATTTTGGGGTTGGTTATGGTATTTTTGGACAGACAAAGGTTCAGAATTTAGGGATGTTCAGTTGGGGGGGCTTTTTCAAATGGTAAATTTTAACATTCTTTGGAAGGAAATAGACATGCTTAATGCCACCATGCTTGGGGTATATATATTGTTGTTGTTACTTTCCTTGCCTAAAATATTGAATAGAAAGGGCATCCAAATTCAAAAATATGTGGGTGCTTTACTTTGGTTCCTGGTGGCAGGCATTTTTTCCGTTGGCTTACAAGCTTCATGGCATTGGAGTAGTTGGATAGTTGCTGTTACTCCATTGTCTTTATTGTTGGTTTTGGGGTACCAGGATTCTTTCAAAAAGTGGTGGATAGAAATAGCTCACCTTGTCTTGGTGGCCTTCATTTTTATCCTGCAATATGCAAACCATTTGTTGCCATATTTGCAATATCTCTAATTTTTCACTCATTTTTACGCTCACTCACTTATGAAATTCGGTGTAATTGTTTTTCCAGGCTCTAATTGTGATGATGATATGGTTCATGTACTTGGCGATGTTATGGGACAGGAGGTAGTAAAAATATGGCATAAGGACATTGAGTTGCCAGCAGGGTTTGGCCCGGAAGACTGTATCGTTTTGCCAGGAGGATTCTCCTATGGAGATTACGTAAGAGCCGGAGCCATTGCTCAATTTTCACCGGTGATGAAGGCCGTTAAAGCGCATGCTGCTGCAGGAGGATACGTTTTCGGTGTCTGCAATGGGTTTCAGATCCTTTGCGAATCAGGTTTATTGCCTGGCGTCTTGTTGCGCAATAGTGGCCAGCAGTTCATTTGCGACAATGTTTGGATTAAACCAGTCACAAACCTTTCACCTATTACAGAAGGACTGGAATTGAACAAGGCGCTAAAGATTCCTATAGCACATGTTGAGGGCCGTTATTTCGCAGATGAAAAAACATTGGATGAACTGGAATCAAACAATCAGGTTCTGTTCCGGTACTGTGACGCCCAAGGTCTTGAGTCTGAAGGATCTAATCCTAACGGTGCCGCAAGAAATATCGCTGGTATCTGTAATGCCGGCAGGAATGTTTTTGGCATGATGCCACACCCGGAACGGGCCAGTGAATCCGTCCTGGGCAATATGGATGGTCGCGGCTTGTTTGAGTCTTTATTGGCTGCATCTGGAGAGACTGTAAAATGAGGTTGTTTTGATATTGCCTGATGAAAAAACTGATCGTTATTGGGGGCGCAACGGCCACAGGTAAAACTGCCTTAGCCATTCAAGTGGCGCAATGGCTGAATACGGAAATTCTCTCTGCTGATAGTCGACAGTTCTTTCGTGAAATGAATATAGGTACTGCCAAACCCTCCCAATCCGAGTTGGCATTGGTACGCCATCATTTTATTGATTCTCATTCTATTTCGGAAAATTACAGCGTAGGCGCTTTCGAAAAGGATGCGCTGCTATTGCTGGAAAAGCTTTTCAAACAATACGACCATGTTGTCCTGACAGGTGGTTCAGGGCTGTATATTCGGACCATTTGTGAAGGACTGGATAACTTCCCGGAGGTATCTTCTAATATTAAAAAACAAGTAGAAGAAGGTGTGCAAACTGGCGGGATAGAGTGGTTGCAACAAACCCTTGAGCAGCTTGATCCACAGCATTTTAGTAAAGTGGATCGTCAGAATCCTGCTCGTCTTATAAGGGCAGTCGAAGTTTCCTTGGAGGCCGGCAAGCCTTATTCCACCTTCCTGAACCAAGCTGAAAAAAGGTCCCGGTTTTTCGAGTCAGTTTACCTATTGCTTGATTGGCCAAGACCATTACTGTACGAACGGATCGATAAACGAGTAGATGAAATGATTATTGCCGGGCTTGAAGAAGAGGCTCGTTCTTTGATTCCTTATAGAAACCATCCTGCTTTAAAAACGGTGGGATATGAAGAGTTTTTTGATTATTTTGATGGGAAGATGACCCGGGGGCAAACCATTGAAAAAATCAAACAACATTCCAGAAATTACGCCAAAAGACAAGTCACCTGGTTTAACAAACATGGAAACTGGAGCCGTTTTTTGCCAAATGAGTGGGAAAAGATTCAGTCGTTTTTGACTGAAAAACTATCTGTTTAGCCGCAATCCCTGACCTTCAATTATCGTTTTCCATCAACGAATCCGTTATATCCTTTGATAAGGGATTGATATAGCAATTTGCCTTGCAAAGCATATCCATACTTGGTGTAATGAACGGAGTCTGAAGTAAGCAACCCATTTGATTTCCAGAGGGTAGATGAGTTTTCGCCCCCTGAAAAATGGAACAGGTCCCAAACAGCATAGCCTTTTTCTTTACCATATTCACTGATAACACGGCTCATTTCTGCCATATGGGGATTCAATCCGCGACCTCGGAGGTAGGAGTCTGCAGGAGTGGTAAGTAATATTCTTGCCGAAGGACTGGCTTCCAGGATTTGCTTAATCAATAAATCCATGGTCTTCCGCATATATGCGATTTCTGTAGTTCCCTGACTCTCATTAGTGCCAAAAGAGAGGATGACAAGGTCCGGTTCCAGGTCTGCTATTTGTCTTGCGAAGTATTTGGCCCGTGCAAAGTCCATGAATTTTGCCCCATTCACGCCAATTGAATGGTATATAATACCGCTCAGTTCGTTCTCAACAGAAATACCGTCTAAGGTTAGGGTCTTTTGCTGCGGGGCTGTTTTTTTTGCCGCAATGGTAACAGAGCCTACCGGCCTGTCGAAGTAATAAGACCTGGAATAATTATCCTCTATAAATAACTGTGCAATCTGATTTGACGTTTCGTCCCGTACTTCAAGATCATATTCAAGGGGAGACTTGTGTTGAAATACAGTAACCTTGGTGAAAAGATGACTTTCTGCTGTGGCTGTATCCCGTAGACGAAAGGTCAATTCGGCGTTGGGTTGATTGGTACTTAATTTAAAACCTGCTGCACCAAAATTGGTCTCTGAGGCTAAATCACGCTGGCAATTCGAACCGATCCATTTGATATTCGTTTCTACAATAAAATCCTTGGCGCCATTCGATTGTGCAAGTTTATATGGAAAAAGCAATCCGCGACCGGCGTCCCCAAATTCTCTTTGCATACGTTCGCGTACCTCTCGTGTCAGGAAATTCCCAAGAATATGCGAGTCGCCCACATGGACAATGCTGATTTTTTTGCCTCCCTGCGTCCGCTGTTGGAAAAGTTTTTCAAACAGTGGTTCAAGATAAGTTTGGTTCTCAATCTGATTAAGATCCTGACGTATAAATTTAAAGCCTGAACCAACGGTGTCAGAATCCAGGATTTGAACCTGTGGTGGTCGGAATTGAGATTGACATTGACCGATAAATAACAGCAGAAAAATGCTGCAAATCGCCAAACGCAAACGGGAAAAACGTGCCGGGAGGTAATCCATTTTTCTGTTGATTTCGGTGAGTGAATTTATTGGTATTTGGTTCTGGCTTTGTGATTGACTTGTTCCTGTAAGAACAATCGGGCAAAAATATAACCTACCACTTTCCCCCCATCATGAGTCAGATGGGTATAATCGGTATTGGCTAACCTTGGGCGTTGATGGGCAAATTTAAGCATTGTATTCGGCCCGCCCATACCCCAAAACAAATCGTAAAATAAAAATCCATGTTTCCGGGCCAGATTGCGCTGCATTTTAACAATAGCTGGCACACTTTGCATAGTTGTCAGTTGATCATCTGTTTTACCCCCCCGATCGCCCACACCGACAATTAAAACCGGCTTGCCCGGAAAACAGTTTTTTAGATGTTTGAAGGTCCGTTCCAATTCGGCTTCATACCACCTGATATTATTTAAGCTGTTGGTTACGGCATTCAAGCCAACTTGCAATACAATCAGATCGTATTGTTGAACCGCATCAAATTGTTTGATGAATTCCGGGGTTATCGATTTAAGCGGACCACCACTATTTCCACGAATGGAAAAATTGTCGATATATACCCCCGGGCCATTCTCTAAGGTGAATCCATAGGCTAGAAGTCCCTCTGGCTGAGGAAATCGCATGGCAAAAGCTTCGGTTCCCCATTCCAAGCCTTTCCATCTCCAGGTGCACAGCTGGTCGCCTCGTCCTGGGAGTAACTCTTGCTTGGGGGGCTCATCTTTGATCTGCCAAACAGCCAGCGTGCTTTGTGGCGCTGTGTAAAAAAACTGTACGCGGTTCCATCGGCGGGTATTTTTAAAATATTGTGTTCCTTCGAAATGAACCTTGGCTTCAGGTTCCGGGCGGTAGGCGTATCCATTGAGGCCCAGTGGCGGCTTCTGTTCTTCCTTTTTTACAATGGAATATGAAGTCCATCCTTTAAAGTTGTGCTTGATTGTTCTTTTGAATTGTGCCACCTCTGAGGTAATTGGAACAAAACCTACCCCTGATCCGCCCCATACACTTTGAAGGGTATCTCTCAGATCACCCACTAATATATCTCCTTCTACAAAAGAGTCGCCGTACCAGGCTATTCTAACCGTCCCTCCCATTCGGATGGAATCTATAGCCAGGAAGAAAGCGGTTAATCCCTGCTGATCGTAGGTGTAATCTTCAATGATTCTTCCAAAAAAGGTGGAATCTTTTTGAGGGACAATTCGTAATGAATCTGGAAGTGAAGCGGAATCTGTGGCAGACCCTAACAGAGAATCAGGAATGGCAAATATGGTGCTGTCCACAGCAATAGTGTCCTTAACTGGTTCAAGCGGGGATATGGCCATGGAATCCCTGATATCGGAAAATATGTCCATTTTCCGGTAATCAAAGTCAGCCAGCGACCCACTTGGCAGCATAGATAACCCTGTGAGAAACACTAAAACAAGGATGGCAAGCGCAAGTGATTGCCCGGTGTAGTTCTTTTCCATGTATTGTCGGGCGAAGGTAAGATTTGTTCCCTTTGTGTATCCGGCTTGCCTTATCGAAAGTACATTAAAATGGCTCCAAATGCTGTGATCAACACCAGTAACACAGAGGCCATTTTTATGGAATAGCGCATATGTCTTACAAAAGATTCTATTTCTGTCCGAAACATGGGGTAACGTGGCAAAATCTCTGATTCCAGCTTTTCACGGTTAAAAATATGCGCGGCACCAAATTCGACTTTATTGCGTACCAAAACGCCATAAACCTTCAGCACCTTTGCACGGAAATACAAATTTACAAACAGCATGGCCACAAAAAGACCGATTACAATGGAGACTAACAGTGTATACATGTTGCAAAGGTAAAATTCAGTGCCCCGATTGTGGATATTTACCGAACTTTTACATCGAAAATCTGGATAAATGTCGAAATTTGCGGCCGTTATGCAAAAATCCGAAGAAGAATCCCGCCCAAAAATTAATAAAGAGAGTGTTCGCGAAGCCCTTAAGATTTTCGAGTATATACGTCCTTACCGAATTCAATTTGTTTTCGGACTTGTTTTGTTGTTTCTCGGAAGTTCGGTTTTTTTGGTCTTCCCGGCATTAATTGGCCGATCCCTGGATGTCGCTCAAGGTAATGTTCCTCAAGATCTGGATCTTATGGAAATCGGTTTCTGGCTGATACTTATCCTTGCCTTTCAGGGAATTGTTTCCTATCTCCGGGTGATGATGTTTGCCCAGGTAAGTGAACGCGGAACGGCTGATATCCGGGTTGCACTTTACCGCAGACTCATTTCCCTTCCTATTACTTTTTTTGAAAAAAGCAGGGTAGGGGAATTGGTTAGCCGCCTGACCAACGATATTGAGAAGCTTTATAATGCTTTTTATTTCATTTTGGCCGAGTTTATCAGGCAAATCATCATTTTGGTTGGCGGTATAGCCGTCCTATGGTGGATGTCGCCCAAGTTGGCATTGGTGATGCTGGCCACATTTCCGATCATAGTGGTTGGCGCCATGGTCTTTGGCCGGTGGGTGCGAAAATTATCCAAACTACGACAAGAAAAACTTGCGGAGTCCAACACGATTTTGGATGAAACGCTCCAGAGTATACATGCTGTCAAGGCCTTTACTAACGAGCTTTTTGAAAGCCTTAGATATAGCCGCTCTAACGCCGGGGTAGTACAGGTTTCGATGCGATATGCCAAAGGAAGAGCCATTTTTGCTGTATTCATCATTACAATGCTATTTGGAGCCCTGTTTTTTGTGATTTTGTATGGAATGCATATGGTGAAACTGGATGCTAATCTGCCATCAGGAACACCTGATAAATTTACAGGCGGAGATCTGATCGCTTTTATTACCTATACAGCGGTTATTGGTGGCAGTATTGCCAGCCTGGGTAATTTTTATACAGAATTGGTTGGTGCCATAGGCGCAACTGAAAGGATCCGGGAAATTCTCAAGTCGCCTACGGAATCAGAAGACCGGATTCGAAGTGGCATTCGTGCCGGACGTTTCAAAGGGAATGTTTCTTTTGAAAACATACAGTTTTTTTACCCTACCAGACAAGACGTTGAGGTGTTGAAATCAGTCAGCCTTGAAATTCCTGCAGGAAAAAAAGTGGCACTTGTGGGACAAAGCGGTGCCGGAAAATCCACATTCATGCAATTATTGCTCCAATTTCATTTTCCGCAAGCCGGCAGTATTTTGATGGATGGCCGATCTATTTATGATTATGATCTGGAGTCATACCGGCAGAATTTTGCCATAGTACCTCAGGAGGTGATCCTTTTTGGCGGAACCATTAGAGAAAATATTCTGTATGGCAAACCAGAAGCTTCAGATGCAGAAATTGAGGAGGCTGCTAAACAGGCAAATGCCTGGGATTTCATCTCTATGTTCCCGGAGCGTTTGGATACCGTTGTGGGAGAACGCGGCATCAAACTTTCCGGTGGTCAACGGCAACGTATAGCGATCGCAAGGGCCATCTTGAGAAATCCAAGTATTTTGTTGCTTGATGAAGCCACCTCTTCTCTGGATGCCGAATCAGAAAAGGTGGTTCAGGATGCGCTAAATCGATTAATGGAAGGAAGAACAAGTATCATTATTGCCCACCGATTGGCAACTATTCGTGATGTAGATTGTATTTATGTGCTGGAAAACGGCAGGATAGTAGAACAAGGTACCCATGAGTCACTTTCCTCAAAACCTGACGGCGCCTATTCCAGCCTGGCTAAACTTCAATTTGATGCTGTCAGTATGCCTGCTTAAGGCTTATTAACTGACAATTTACAATACAATATGGCAAAAGCAACAAAAAAACCAGAGAACCTCACCCCAAAAAAGGTGGCCGACAGTAAAACCGTTATGACGGAACTGATTATGCCCAATGATACTAACCCCATGAGCCACTTAATGGGAGGTTACCTCATGCGCTGGATGGATATTGTGAGTGCTATTTGCGCTGGCAAACACTGCGAAGCACATGTGGTTACTGCTGCGGTGGACCATATTTCTTTCCAAAATCCAATCTATTTGGGAGATGTGATTACTTTGGAAGCGTCAGTCACAAGGGCATTTAATACTTCCGTAGAAATCTATGTTGAGGTTTTTGCCAATAACATCAAAGGTCAGCTCCCCAGAAGATGCAACCATGCTTATTTTACCTTTGTAGCATTAGACGATAAGAAAAAGAACCCCATCCATGTTCCACCGGTATTGCCACTGTCTAATGAGGAGCAACAATTGTACGATAGTGCTGCGCGAAGAAGAGAACTAAGGCTGATTCTTTCAGGTAGAATCAAGCCTAAAGAGGCCACTTTGTTGCGACAGTTTTTTACTGATCTTTAAGACTTTTGGAGCTTCTATTATTGAGTTTAATTCTTATAAATGGCTGTATATCAATCTTTTGTTTCTATTGTCGGAGTGCTTCAGACACCGTATGATGTTCGGTTGCTTGCAGATTGGCTGGAAGGGCTTTTCGATGAATTGGAGGCGAAGTTCAGCCATTATGAGTTTGTGCTGGTCAATAACGGGTGTGATCTAAACACTATTGAAGCAGCCATCAAACCACTGCCGGAAGCCGTTCGAAAGCATATTTTCCTGTTGCAGTTGAGTACACCAGTTAACCGGGACAATGCGATACTTGCTGGTCTTGACCGGGCAAATGGCGATTACACCACTATTTTTGAATTCGACTTTGCGGAGAGCCCTTCTTTTGTTACCCAAATGTGGGAGCAGGCACAAAAAGGGTCTGATATTGTTTACTTAAGAGCAAAGCAGCGGCGCCTGCCATGGCCTCAACGCTTGCTTTACCAGCTGTTTTATTTCATTTTGAAGCGGTATTCAGCGCTTAGCATTGATCCATGGGCGCATCATACCAGACTGATCAGCCGAAGGGCATTGAACTCGCTCCTGCGACTTCGGGAAAATAGCAGATATCTAAAGGCCAATTATGCGTTAGTGGGTTACAGGAATTCCAGCATTCAGGTAATGGAACCCCTTCACCCCGATCCATCAGCTACTTTTTCTGAACAAGTGAGAACAGCTTTAGTTGCCGTTACCTCATTTACTACTTTCTTAAGGAGCCTTTTGCTTTGGATCTTCCTCTTTTCCGTTTTAGTAGCGGGGATTGCTATATTTAACGCGGTAAAGGTAAAAATGACCAGTGTAGACATCTTCGGAGAACGAGTTGAAAGCCTGTCAGGCTGGGCCTTTTTGGTTGTTTTGATGTCTGTGTTTTTTGCACTTACCTGCTTGATTTTATACGTGATGTCGATTTATCTTTCCAATATTTACAGTGAGATTAAAAACCGCCCATTGTACATCATTGAGTCAGTGCGGAGGTTTTGAGCTTGTTCATTAACAAGTTCATATGTTATGTTGCCACGGGAAATTCTAAAACAATACTGGGAATACGACGCATTTCGACCATTACAGGAGGATATTATTCAATCCGTGCTTGATGGAAGGGATACGCTAGCGCTCTTGCCAACCGGAGGAGGGAAAAGTATTTGCTTTCAGGTTCCAGCTTTATGTCTGGATGGTATTTGCCTGGTTGTGTCGCCTTTGATCGCGTTAATGAAAGATCAGGTGAAAAATCTGGAGAACCGTGGGATTTCAGCCGCAGCGATTTTTTCCGGAATGAGCAGACGTCAAATTGACATCATTTTTGAAAACGCCTGCAACGGGCAATATAAATTCTTGTACCTGAGTCCTGAGCGACTGAAAACGCCATTGGCCATTGAACGGATCAAACGAATGAAGGTTTGTTTATTGGCTGTAGATGAGGCTCATTGTATCAGCCAATGGGGGTATGACTTCAGGCCATCATATCTTCAGATTGCCACTTTACGTACCTGGATCCCCAAAACGCCCATTCTGGCCTTAACAGCTACAGCAACAACTGATGTTGTAGAGGATATTCAGGAAAAGTTGGTGTTTAGGGATAAGAACGTCTTTCAGCAGAGCTTTTTGCGAAAGAATTTATCGTATTCTGTGCTTTATGAGGATCGTAAAAGGGATAAATTATTGGACATTTTGAAACGGGTTCCAGGTACAGGTATTGTATATGTTAGGAGCCGTGGTGAAACCAAGGAAATCGCACAGTTTTTACAGCAGCACAAGATCAGTGCGGACTATTATCATGCAGGATTATTACCTGAGGAACGAAATGCACGTCAGGATGCGTGGTTGGAAGGCAAAATAAGGATTATTGTTTGTACCAATGCCTTTGGGATGGGTATAGATAAGCCGGATGTAAGGATTGTGGTTCACTTGCAATTGCCGGAAACTTTAGAGGGATATTTTCAGGAAGCAGGCAGAGGTGGGCGTGACGGCCTCAAATCATATGCAACACTTCTGTACACGCCGGGCGATGGTGTCAACCTGCGATATCAATTACAGACTTCATATCCTTCTATGGATAAGATCCGCATGGTATATCAGGCTTTAGGGAGTTATACACAGTTGGCTATTGGCGCCGGTTTGGGAGAAAGTTTTGATTTTGAGCTCTCCCATTTTTGTCAAACCTATAAGTTGGAGCAGCCATCAGCCCATGCTGCACTTAGGGTTTTGGAGCTGGAAGGCTGGATTGCCATGAGCGAAGCAGCAGTGGCGCCAGCCCGAATGCTGATTACAGCCAGTAGAGAAGGGATTTACGATTACCAATTGAGAAACAGACAGGCTGATACCGTATTGAAAACCTTACTACGGGCATACCCCGGGCTTCAAACAGATTTTGTTGACGTCAGTGAATCTGCAATCGCAAAATATGCCAATATGTCAAAGGATGCCGTTTGCAAGATTCTCCAGGCCGCGCACAGAGATGAGGTATTGGTTTATGAGCCTAAAAAAGATAAGCCACAACTAACTTTTATACGGGAACGAGTTGGCGCAGAAAACCTTACTATTGATTTGGATGCTTTTACAACCAGAAAAAAACGCGCAGAAGATCGATTGAACAAAGCCATTCAGTTTGCTGAAGACCATGTTTGTCGCAGCCAACAACTGTTACGTTATTTTGGAGAAGCCGATAGTCCTGTTTGCGGAATTTGTGATGTTTGTACCGGACGCCACAAGCCGGCAAATGTTGCAACAGATTTTACTACTTATGAAAAGAAAATCCGGGCAGTGCTGAAACATGAGTCACTTTCTGTGGAAGAGGTTTTACAGGCTTTTGCTCCTAAAAGGCACGAGATGGTGACTCAGGTGCTCAATTTTTTAGTAAGCGAAGGGAAGTTGGTCATAGATGAGCAGGAGCGGCTAACTTGCGTTTAGGGTGTCTGCCAGATGAATTAATGCGGGAAGAAGATTTTCACTGCCGGTTTGAAGCGTCAAAACAACATCAGCCTTTAAGTAAAAAGGCTCCCGTTGGTCCAGTTTTTCCTGAATAAATGCTGGAAGATCAGGATTGTCAATTCCTGATATTAAAGGACGACCCGTTTTTTGCGGAAGCAATCTCGTTGCAAGAAGTTCTTGGGTTGCCTTAAGGTAAACCGTTATGCCCCATGCTTTCATTATGTCCAAATTGTCGAAAAAGCAGGGCGTACCTCCGCCGGTTGCAATGATAGTTGGGGATTCGAGTGTGCTAATTTGTAGTAATTGATTACGCTCCAATGTTCTAAACCCGGTTTCTCCCTGATCAACAAAGATTTCAGGAATGGTTTTACCAACCTGCTTGCTGATCTGATCGTCTAAGTCAATGAAAGGCATTTTGGAAACCGCAGAGAGTTTGTTTCCCCAATAGGACTTGCCACTTCCCATAAAACCGATCAGAAATAAGTGCCGGTGTTTTTGCATATCTTTTGTGGCCAAAGGTAGGCATCTTACCTTTGCCTTCCCGGATATTGAATCAACCAATTAAACACTACAACTATGATGAAGTTTTTGCCTTATTCCATGTTTTTGCTCGTGCTCATTTTGGTTTGTTGTCAAAACGATACCAGTACACAAGAAAATAAAGCACTTGGTCCAAATAGTGAATTGATTCGCAATCCTGCCTCTGCCAACATGCCAATGGATACCAACCAATTGGCTCGTATTGTTTTTGAAGAAAAAGACTTTGACTTTGGAACAGTTAATGAAGGAGATGTGGTGGAACACACTTTTCGGTTTACTAACACAGGCAAAATCCCGCTCACAATCCTAAAATGCCGATCTTCATGTGGTTGCACAGTCCCTGAATGGCCGGAAGAACCTATTCCGCCTGGAGGAACTGGAGAAATCAAAGCGAAATTTGATACTGAAGGGAAGATAAAGGAGCAGAAAAAAACAATTACTGTAACGGCAAATACCTACCCTAACGAGACCAAGATTATGCTTAAAGGTATGGTTAATCCCGTTAAAGGATGATTTGTCAAACCTTCAGATTGAAGCTTTCCAATAGGATCAAAATAAAAAAGACGTCGCGAATTCGCAACGTCTTTTTTTAAGAGGGAGGATGAGGGGTCTCGAACCCCCGACCTTCGGAACCACAATCCGACGCTCTAACCAACTGAGCTACAACCTCCATTTGCTTAAGCGGGTGCAAATATAATGGGTCTGAGAGAAATTATTCAACAATCAAACCCCGGAAAATTTAAAAAAGTTTCAGGCCTTCATTTCTTCAACCTCTTTTTTTACGTAAACTGGTTGATGCCAGCCTTTCAGTTTTTTGAGTAACTTGAGTAGTTTAAGGTTTAGAGATGGGTTGGCTGTAAAAAAATGATCATTGATTGTGATCCAGTCTTTGTGTTTTTTTACCTCCCTGATTTCTTTATAACCACACCTTCTGGCTTTGTCAAACGGCGCTCTCCAGTAAATGCCCCGGTCAGTTAATGCAAAACCTTCTTTACAGGTTCCTTTTAAGGAAAGGTCACAGATAAAATAGACTTTTTCCTGGCGTTCGGCGAACAGGAAACTTTTACAGGCATTGGATAGCAGTTCCCCCCGCATAGAGATAAAATCAAAATAGAATACCTCTTGCTCCCGATCAAAGTCCAGGAAATCCCGGATCATGGACCCTAGATCTGCTTTGCCGTTTTGTGCTTTTTCGTATTTCAAAATGGCAGGCGGAAGTAGCACCCCGTTCAGATCAGGACAATATTGGATGATAAAAAAATCCAGAAGGCCGTCGAAGGAACGTCCTATGCGTTGGTCTATCTCCGGCAATCCTTCAGATCCAAACCGACCCCATTGGATTAGTGCATCCTCTGCAATTTGTTCCGCACGCAATTCATATATTTCCCTGAATCGTGACTGATAAAAGCGCTCCACATAATCACTATATTTTTCAGGGGTATGTTCTTCTTCTACACGTCTGCGTAAGCTTCTAAAAAATAATGCTTTAACCTGCTCGGTAAGGGTTCCGGGATCAAAATCAAGTGGAAATATTGGTTCATATCGTTTTTCAACACGGCCTTTTTGCCCTTCAAAATGAAAGCCGCAATGATGACAAAAAACAGAAGTCAACGGACTCTGTTCCTGACAGGCAGGACAAGGCTTGGTACGTTCTGAAATTTTATCCCCGCAACGGTTACAAAATTTGGAGCCGGGAATGATATCTGCTGCACAATTTGGACAAAGTTGCATGGCCATAGTGGATAAATTGAGTAAATCCCCCAATTGGGCAGGCAAAAATAAAACAATATGTTTTTATATGCAAATTAATTAACAAATTGTGTTTTTTTAATCTCCCTTATGTCTTTCCCAAATATCTGGCCTGCGAAGTTTGGTGCGTTCTACACTTTGTTCGTAACGCCAGTCCCCAATGTTTTTTTCATGCCCGGAAAGTAAGATTTCCGGCACTTCCATCCCTTCCCATACCGCTGGCCGCGTATATACCGGAGGCGCCAGCAGATCATCCTGAAAACTATCAAACAACGCAGAGGTTTCGTCATTCAGAACCCCGGGTATTAATCGGCCTACTGCGTCTACCAAAACGACGGCTGCAAGTTCACCGCCAGATAATACATAATCGCCGATGCTCAACTCCATGGTAACATACCGTTGACGGATACGGTCGTCAATGCCTTTATAATGTCCGCAAATGATGATTACATTATCTTTTAAACTCAGTTGATTACAAATATTTTGTTCCAATCGTTGACCATCAGGTGTAGTGTAAATAATGGCATCATAGGAACGCTCTTTAAGGAGTTTATCCAGGCAGGCAGCCAAAGGCTCTGGTTTCATGACCATGCCTGCTCCGCCACCAAACTGATAGTCATCTACCTGACGATGTTTACCTAAACCAAATTCACGTAAATCGTGTACGTAAACTTCCAGTAAGCCTTTGTCCTTGGCCCGCTGCATTATAGAATGGTTGAGCGGACTTTCCAGTAACTCCGGAACCACAGAAATGATATCAAAGCGCATAATGCAAAGGTATCAGGCTAATGATAAAATACCGAAAGAAAAACGCCCTGTACCGCTTGAGGCGATACAGGGCGAGGGTTTTCCAACCGGATGGAATCAATCCATTAATTGAAAATATAGCGGATACCGAATTGCGCAACCCAAACATCAAATTGGGTTTTGCTTTTCACGAAAGAATCGCGAAGAAGTTCCGGAACACCGTTGATGGTTTGAGTAGCCATACGGAATTGTGGAACGCCATCCGTAGTAGTACCAGCAGCAGAAAGTGGACGGTCTGTAGTAAAGTTGTTGCCCAAACCCCATTCGCTGTTAATCAGGTTAGCTGCGTTCAGGATATCTGCACGAAGCTGAATGGTGTTGCGTTTGCCACCAACTTTGATAAAGAACTCCTGTGTAACAGATAGATCAAAGCGGTGCAGGATTGGGAACAAAATGCCGTTGCGCTCAGCATATTGGCCACGACGCTCACGCAGATAATCGCTCTGCTCGATAAACGCATCAAAGGCCGCCGCCTGTTCAGTTGCATTGAACGTACGGCTTTGGGTAACACCTGCTGCATCTTTATAGGAAACGGTCAGGTCACGGAAGTTAAGCTCACTTGCACTGTTTGGAACGAACAGCAGATCATTATTGGATACACGGTCGCCGTTCATATCACCGGCATAAACATAGGATAAACGAGCAGAGTTGATATTACCATTAAAACCACGGCGCTCCCCAACATAACCAAGGGTGAAAGCTGTTGCTCCGCCAAAGTCGCCACCATATTCCAGTCTATAACCCAACAAACCAACGGTACGACCAGGAGCATCCTGGTCAGCCCAGGAAAGGCCGAGGTCGTTATTGCCGTTTACGGAACGTGCGCCTGTCCAGGAACCGGCTGCAATAGAACCTGCACTCATAAGGTCAGTGGCCTTGCTGTAAGTGTGTGCAACCATACCGTACAGTCCCTTTTTACTTGGATATTCCAGTTTGATGGTTGCAGCGGTGTAATCACCCTGATTCGTGGTCGTCATTACTGCAGCGCGAGAGATGTTATCGTTGATACGAACGCCGTTGTCATTTCCTGCATAACGTGCGCGTTTATCCGGGCCGGCAAAATTGCCGATCGGATCCTCCAGATTGGCATCGAAATATCTTACTGCATTAACGTTGCGATTGTACATCAATTCCAAAGAAGCAATCAGGCCAAAAGGCAATTTCTGGTCAATTGCCAGGTTGTTCTTCCAAACCTGTGGGAAACGATAGGAATTGTCGGTAGCTGCAATGTCAAAGGTAGAAGGCAATGTTGGCACATCAGGGGTGAAAATCCCGGTTTCGTTGGTGAACTTATAGCTTTTGGTAGCATTACCGCTCCTGTCAATAAATCCGGTCAACACACCGTTATTACCAATGGTATTAGATACCCATACGTATGGTGGGCGACCAGTGAAGACACCCGAACCACCACGAACCTGTGTTTTCTTGTTGCCGAATACATCCCAGTTGAAACCTAAACGAGGCTCCCACAGTATTTTGGCATCAGGAAGTTTACCTGTTTTCAGTTTGTAACCACGGTTTCCGTTTTCATCGGTATAGTCCTGATTATCTACCGTTGCATTGGAAAGTCCGGTATCGTCAAAATCAATCAAACCGGCACGGATACCATAAATTAATTTGAAACGCTTGTTTACCTGGAATTCATCCTGTGCATAAACATCATAGCGGTTAACTTTCAGTGTTTGTAATGGCAATGCAGCGCCATCCAAAGCAGAGTAACGGTACTGGAAGCGGTTGTACAATACAGCAGTAGTATCCGCATTAGGATTGTTTAAACTAAACTCTGATGCGGCATAAAACTGAGCAAGAGAGTCAAATACATAAACACCGTTAGAAGCCGGGAAGAACAGGTTGTTGGATTTGTACTGTTCAAAATTGGCGCCAACCGTGAATGTGTGTTTGTCTTTGTAAATAGATACGTTGTCAGTAAAGTGCAAAGTGCCGTAATCCAGCAAGTTATTAGGCGTAAATGGGTCGAAACCAACAGAAATGTAGGTTGCGCCATCTTTCAAAATATCAATGGTAGGGAATGGGCTTTGTCCGTCAGGGAAGTTCTTGTACTGACGGTCTTCATTCTGATAGTCATAACCGGCACTGAAGGTGTTGTGTACGGTATTGCTGATCTGAGTGTTCAATTCAGCTACAGCAGAGCGGGTGTTGTCGCCGATAAGGTAGCCGGAGTTCTGATAAGACATGGCGGTGAACAGCGTCCGACGGTTTCCTGCACCGGCAGAGTTACTGTTGCTGATTAGCACATCAGATACAGAGTTGTGGTGCGTGTAGCGAAGGGTAAGCTTGTTTTTATCGTTGATGTTCCAGTCCAAACGAACCAGAAACTTATCACTTTCCGTCAGGTTGTCGTAGTTTTCGTAAGGTCCGGTCTCGTATCTGTATTTTTCTTTAAGATATGAGCTCAACTGATCCAGATCACTGGCCAGTACACGGGTTACGTTAGCGCCTGGGATATCAAGCGGGCTGCCATCTGCTACCCAGGTAGTTGCTGGAGTGGTTTGACGCTGGCTTTCGTAGTTGGCAAAGAAAAACAGTTTGTTCTTGATGATTGGACCGCCAAAGGAAACGCCAAACACCTTTTCATCAAAAGTGGAAATAGTTGGTTTGGTATCGCCAATTTTTGTTCCATTGAAAAGGCCACTGTCGTCAGATTTACGGAAGTTGAAAAATGCTGTACCAAAGAATTCATTCTTACCGGTACGGGTTACTGCATTCAGGCCGGAACCAACGAAACCTGTCTGACGAACATCGAAAGGCGCCACGTTAACCTGTAGTTCTTCAATAGCATCGAGCGAAATGGCTGTTGAACCAGTACGGCCTCCTGCCTGTGCATCTGTACCCAAGCCGAATCCATTATTAAATACGGAACCGTCAATGGTAAAGTTGTTCAAGCGGCTGTCCTGGCCACCAAATGAGTTACCATTACCGTTTGGGTTGTACTTCGTAATGCTGTTAATAGAACGAGCACCGGTAGTTGGAATGGCCGCCAATTGTTTGCGATCAAAAGTAGTTGCAGCGCCAGTACGATCTGAACTGAAAATGTCGTTTCGATTGGCAGCAATCGTCACTTCATCCAGAACAGTTCCACTTTCAGCCATGCTAAAGTCAACGTTGGTGGCAGTACCTAGGCTGGTGTAAATGCCATCCTGCGTTTGATTCTCATAACCGGTGTAACTAACCGTTAAACTGAATGGGCCGCCAACACGAACAGCCGGAAGGGTATACCGCCCGGATGCATTGGTAGCAGTTCCATAGCGGGTGTTGGTTGGTGTATGGGTTGCTACAACAGTAGCTCCAATTAGCGCTTCGCCGCTTTTGTCTGTTACTACCCCAGAAATGGTGGATGTAGTAACCTGTGCAAACAGGCTGGCACTACAAAGCAAGATGACCAAAACAGCCATTAACTTGCCTACATTAAACCGTAGTGTAAAATGGTTCATACGTAATAGAATGGATTGTGAAAGAGAAAAATTCCGAAGGCAAAGGTACACCGGGCATGTTAATCTCCTGTTAAGTTTTGTCTTTTTTTGGCAATTGACTTAAGACAACGCTCGTGCTACTATGAGAGTTTTATCTATTTTTGAGCCAAAATTGATATTCAAAAGACCAGATCCAACCTACGGCTATAGTACAAGGATTTTTGTCTGCCACCCAATTCCAATTTACACTATCAATCATGAAAAAAACATTAACCACCCTCGCCCTTGCCTTGTGTTTGACAATTATAGCTAATGCTCAGATTGTCATCACTGAGATCATGTACAATCCACCGGAAAGCGGCAACGACTCCTTGGAATATTTTGAATTGCACAACTTGGGAAACCAACCTGCAGATATATCCAGTTGGAACTTTACCCAAGGGATTACATTCACTTTTCCGGCAGGGGCTGTCATTCCAGCCGGAGGATATTTTATACTGGCTAAAAATGCGAATGCCTTTCAAACGGTATTTGGCTTTGCTCCAAACATTGTTTGGGGTGCCAATGATGCCTTAACTAATGGCGGGGAAGACATTGAGTTGCGGGATGCCAATGGAAATGTACAAGACTATGTTGACTATAAAAATGCACTTCCATGGCCAGTAGATGCAGCCGGATTTGGGCCTTCCATAGTTTTGTGTGACTTTAATACAGACAATAGCCTTCCGGCCAATTGGCAGGCGGCATCTACAGGTACCGGTATTATTGTTAACGGTAATGAGGTTAAAGGCAATCCTGGTGCGGCCTCTAATTGCTCTTCTTCAAATGCCCTTACAGCAGTGGATGACAATTTCGCCATACCAAGTGGCCAGGTAGCTGTACTGAACGTTCAGGGGAATGATTTGATCGTTAATCAACTGACTACCTTCATCATTACTGCATCACCTACACATGGCAGCGCAACGGTCAGCGGCAATACCATCCAGTATGAACCTCAGGGCAACTATTGCGGGCCAGACCAGTTTACTTATCAAATCTGTGATGGCACTGGATGTGATGAAGCGATTGTAACACTTTCAGTAAAGTGCTACGCCCAGCGTACCATTGCTTCTGTAACAACTGAAAACACCAACGGTGTTGCGGATTCTTTGAATGTCAATTGTGAATTGACGGGCACAGTTTACGGTGTGAATTACCGCCCAACCAATAATAACCAACCAGCCTTACTCTTTACCATTATTGATAATGCAGGGAACGGTATTTCAGTGTCATCTCTTTCCAGAACTTTCGGATATACTGTTTTAGAAAAAGATTTGGTTACGGTTCGAGGTACCATAGCCCAGTTTAATGGGATGACGGAAATCAGGCCTGACACGGTGATTAAAATATCGGCCAATAATTCCCTTTTGTTGCCATTGCAGGTAAATTCTCTTTCTGAAGCAACGGAATCCAAATTGGTTTCTATCAGCAATTTACAGTTGGTGGATCCTGCGGAATGGACAACGGGGGTAGGAAACAGTGGTTTTAATGTTCGTGCTGTTTCCCAGACTTTTCCTAATGATACCATTCTTATTCGTATCGACCGGGACGTAGAGAACTTTAACGCCCAGCCTCCAGCATGTCCAATTTTTACGGTAGTAGGTCTTGGAGGGCAGTTCGATGCTTCTAATCCTTTTACCAGCGGGTATCAGATTCTTCCCCGGTTCAATACAGATATTCTTTGTGAAGTGGGTACATATGAGGCAGATTTCAGTAGTAATGTTCTGTTGACACCCAATCCAGCAAATGATGCGTTATTGATCTCCGTCAATACAAGTTTTGACCGAATCCAGGTGTATAATACATTAGGACAATCCATGGCAACCATCCTGCAACTGGATGATACTTTTACACTACCGGTTTCAGCCTACCAGTCCGGAGTGTATTATATTCGTTTTGAAAAAGAAGGCAAAGCCTGGAGCACCCGTTTTGTGAAGCAGTAATTGCTTTTACTCAAAAGATGAGGCGGTGCTATTCTTAGCATTGCCTCATCTTTTTGGATTCTTTATTCATTCATTTCATTGTATTTATATAGCCGGATATTTTTGAATGCACATAACACTTAAACTACAACCACTTTGGGTTTTCCTGTGGAGTACAATCCTTCCATTGAATGCACAAGAAAAAACGCCGGCACGATCGATTATCCTTCCTGATGTACTTAAGGAGGTTTCTGGTATGACTCATTTGCCGAACGGGGAATTATGGATGCTTAATGACTCAAAAAACCCGGCTGATTTGTATTTGTTTGATCCTTATCTCAAGAAATTGAAAGAGGTTCGGCATGTAAAAGCACGGAATTATGATTGGGAGGACCTTACACACGACGATTCCGGAAATTTATACATCGGAGACTTTGGTAACAACAATAACAAACGCCAGAACCTTCGCATATTCCGGTATAACCTTGGTACAGAGGAACTGGATAGTATTCCATTCAGGTACCCGGATCAAATGGCTTTTCCACCTGCTAAAGAGCGTGAATGGAACTTTAATTGCGAAGCAATGGTGTACTATCAGGATAGCCTGCACTTGTTTTCCAAAAATGCATTCAAAGGCAATTTCTATTGCAAACACTATGTGCTTCCAACGGAGCCAGGAGCAGAGCAAGTGGCCATTCTTAGAGATAGTATAAAATTAAAGAACCGGGTGGTTACAGGAGCTGCATTGAGCCAGGATGGTAAAACGCTTGCTTTAACAGGTTATATAATGGGTCGACGCTTTGGATTTTGGCCCTATACCAGGGCAAGTGTTATGTATTTTACTAATTTTAAAGGAAGTTGGTTTTTTCGGGGAAAACAAAAATGGAGACGACTTCCTAAATGTGGTATTTCCAGACAATTTGAGTCCATTACTGCCTGGAATGATCAGATTTGGTTGGTAGCCAACGAAGGAAGAAAACCTCAGGTTCAGCGTATTTGGCGAATAAAAAATAAACACTAGACTTGTTGCGATGGGGGCGTTTGAGCGAGGTGGCAACAAGTCTACTGTTCAAAACGGATATCCAACTGCCAGGTTTGGATTAAAATCCCTTAGCTGCATTTTAGAGAACAAATCTTTGACCCAGTAAGTGTTACTTCCTGGATAAAGATACGGCCGCCGTATTGGCAACCCAAGATCGAAGCGTAAGACAAAGTAATCAACATCCATCCTGATGCCAAAACCTGTTCCTATGGCTATATTCTTGTAGGAATCCCAGCGTAATTCAGAACCAGGACGTTCCGTCTCTTTTCTAAGGGTCCAGACATTACCTCCATCAATGAACACAGCCCCTTTAAACCATAAAAACAAAGGGAACCGCAACTCACCACCAAATTCAAAACGAAAATCGGCAGACTGAAAGAATGGTTGGGTTTCATCCGGCAATCCCTGATCGTTCAATTTGACATATCCCCCCGGTCCGATTTGACGTATCCGCCAGGCACGTAAACTGGAGGGGCCTCCAACAAAAAATTGTTTTACAAAGGGTACCGTCCTGGTGTCGCCAAAAGGTACCGCAACTCCGGCGCCAATCCTTAATGCGCCGGCAAGGTTTTCGCTAAAATTTCTGGTATACACCGCTTCCTGATCCAGTCTCAAATATTGAGAAAAATCCAGGTCAGCAATCCGCCATACTGGCTCTTTTTTGCCGGAAAGCAGCGGCCAGGCCCGATTTAAGGCCAAAATTTCCAGGCCACTCATTTCGTAAGAAAAACGATAATTATACCGCTCTCCAAACCGGTTCGCCCTGTTGGCAAAATTATAGTTGAAATTGCGCAGGATAAACCCCGTAAATAATTGATTACCAAAGCTTTTTTTCAAGAATTCGCTTGGGATCAATAACGCATCAAACCTCGGGCGAAGTACATCAAGGCCAATATGATCCCAGTTGTACTGGTGTTCAGGATGCGACCGAACGCGGTAGCCAAAAGATGCGTTGGAGAGATGATAGGAATAAAAATCCGTAACGTTCAGAAAGTTATAATTTAGCGATAATCGGGCCTCACCATCAGACCGGATACGATCATACAAACGTTTAGGAACTAATCTCCATTTTCCTGCATGAAGCTTGCTGGAGAGTTTCCAAAAACCGAAGTAGTCGAAAAACTGAGGAAAAAATAACTCATTTTGAAATTTAAACTCCTGAGAGAAAATCAGTTTGGGGTTGGCAATATCAAACTCAATGTTATAACTCAAGGTGCTTTGAATATGCTCTGCACTGGATAACATATTCCTGTTTTGAGCAGTAAGGATAGGTGACAGACCCAGAAGACCATTGCTGATCGAATTGCGGGAATAGTTCAGGTCTATACCTCCATCAATATGAAATCGCTGGTTTGGCGACAGGTTAATGGCTATATTCATTTTACCTGGCTCGAGGCTGTCCTGAACGGGTCTCAGCGATACAAATCGGTATACACCCAGTGCATTGAGGTTTCTCAATGTCTTATCCAGTGCCGATTGCCGGAATGTTTCCCCTGGATTTAGCAATATCTTTTTACGCAGTAAACTCGGTTTTATCCAGAGTTTAGCTTCCCCTGCTGCGAAGTATATGCCCTTTATCGTAGTATCACGTCGCAACGAATTTAAATTGGGCACAATACCCGAAAGCACCTCCACCTTGTTGATCGTAAAAACCTGGTGCATGGTAGTATCTGAAAAGGGGAGTACCTCAACGATTACATTTGCCCTGGTTCCGGTGCTATCTCCCCCATATTGAATGAACTGAGGAATGAAATAAGCGTAACCGTGGTTTTTCAGGAGATTAGTGATCCTAAGTTTTTCAGCATCAAAGGTCCGGATATCTAATGGAGTGTTGTGTTTAAGCAGTGATTCGCCGGCGTTGGCATTCAAAATAGCCAAAATTTGGGAATCCCGGCTGACAAATTGCATTTGATCCACTAAATATCGTGGACCGAGTATTAGCTCGTACACTGCTCCGGTTTTGTATTTGCCTTTAGGATTGGAATAGTGGGAGCATTCTGCCTTAAAGTAACCACGCTGCCGCATTTGATTTTTGAAGTTCAAAGCAGTCCTTTGCGAAAGGGTGGAATCATATAATACTGGTGCTTCAGCAATTCGTTTGTTAATCCATTGAGCAAAATCTGATTGGCGGTTTTTGTATTTATACCAAAACCAGAGCCTGGTGTGGAAAAACAACATGTTTTTCCGATTTGGCTTCTGCTTGTAATACGTGGCAAGTTCAGAAGACAAACTTGATTTAGCTGAGATACTAAGTTTCTTCTCAGCCTTGATCTTTAAGGTGTTTTTGACTAATAAGCGTTCGCCTTTCTCCTGATTCAGAAATTTGTTGACATTACAGGAAGACAGACTGAAAACTGCCAGGAGTATAAATGTTATACTAAAACGGCCTGGTTTGGTTAATGATCTATAAAAAAACGTCTCCACGCTTTTTGCGCAAAGGCTCAAGAAGGAAGGTTTGAACACTTTAAACCAATACATTGGGTCAGGCTGTTTTTTGGATTGGGGGAATAGTGCAAAAGTCGCAAAAAAGCGTCAGGTATTACAGCCAGGTATAACATTAACCTTCTTTTCACAACCCCATCTTACTTTGGTTGTCAATCACCTACCTTTGACGGCAGCAATTCCATCTCATGTTGTCGCAAAATCAATCCAAACATATTCGGACTCTTCATTCGAAGAAATTTAGAGAAGAGCACGGACAGTTTCTTGTAGAAGGAGATAAAATGGTTCAGGAGCTTCTTGACGAGAATCATTTAGAGATCGTCCATTTATACGCAGTAAAGGAGTGGTTGACCATCCATTACAAGCGGCTGACCAAACGGAATATCCCCATTACAGAAATCCTGCCTGCTGAATTGGAGCGAATCTCCACACTTATTACGCCCAATCAGGTGTTGGTGGTGGTGCGAATTCCTGCTGTTCAAATCAATAATAAACTGCCCGAACAGCATACCTGTTTGTTTTTGGATGGCATTCAGGATCCAGGGAACATGGGAACAATTTTAAGAATTGCCGACTGGTTTGGAATCCCTGCTGTTTATTGTGCTCCGGATTGTGCAGACATTTACAGCTCCAAGGTAGTACAGGCAAGTATGGGCGCAATTTTCAGGGTGTCATGTTGGAAAACAACCCTCGATAGTCTGTGTAAAGCCTTGCCAGAGGTGCCTGTTTTGGGGGCTGTCATGGATGGAGCAAGTGTTTTTGAACAGAAAATCCCCAACCAGGGATTATTGGTCATCGGGAACGAGGGGAACGGCATTAAGCCGGAAAACCTTCCATTACTTACTCATTGCATCAGCATACCCCGGCATCCAAACAGTCGGGCTGAGTCGTTAAACGCGGCTGTAGCAACAGGTATTCTGGCAGCTTTGATACCCCGTTCATAAAAATGCATTGGTCGATAGCCAGGGCCATTCAATTCCGATGTAGGAATTACTGGTCTGGTTTATCAGGAATTTGTCCATTAAGGGTTTATTTTCGCCCTGTTAATTTTTCAAAACAATTTACACACCATTTCAAATTTTGCCACTATGACTGACATTCGCAAATATTTGCCATTGATTCTGCTCGGCTTGGTTGCCGTGCTGATTTTTAGCATGTGCGGTTCCTATAATTCAACGGTTAAGAAGGATGAACAGGTAAAGGCTGCCTGGTCGCAGGTTGAAAACCAATACCAGCGCCGTTCTGATCTGATTCCGAATCTTGTAAATACAGTAAAAGGCTATGCCAATTTTGAACAGCAAACATTGGAGGCTGTAGTTTCTGCCCGTGCATCCGCCACTCAAATGAAGATTGACCCAAACAACCTCACTCCTGAGGCTATTCAGCGCTTTGAACAGGCGCAGCAAGGATTGTCTGGCGCATTGGGCCGATTGTTGATGGTTACAGAAAATTATCCGGACCTGAAGGCCAATCAAAACTTCCTGGATTTGCAAAAGCAACTGGAAGGCACAGAAAACCGGATCACTGTAGAGCGTAAAAACTTCAACGAAGCCGTACAGGATTTCAATTCCTATATTCGTCGCTTTCCTACTAATTTGCTGGTAGGGGTATTCGGATTTTCTCCAAAAGGCTATTTCCAGGCCCAGGCAGGCTCTGAAAAGGCTCCGGAAGTGAAATTCTAGCCCATTCCCCCGGACGACTTTAAACCAATTGTATTATATGCTTTTCACCAAAGCAGAAGAGGCCCAAATCATTGCGGCTATCAGGCAGGCAGAACGCGGCACGAGCGGGGAAATCCGTTTGTACGTGGAGGATTTTTGCATGAAGGACCATCCAGTTGAACAAGCTGCAGAGTTATTCCAGCTTTTCGGGATGTACCAGACTCGTGAAAGGAATGCTGTGCTTATTTATCTCGCGCAATTAAGCCACCATTTTGCTATTTGGGGAGATATTGGTATTCATGAGCGCGTAGGTTTCCAGTTTTGGGAAGAAGAAAAAAAGATCTTAAAAGCACATTTCCAGCAGGATAAGGCAGCTGAAGGACTTTGTGAGGCCATCAGGCTTATCGGTGACCGCATGAGGAC
>JBIKUE010000198.1:0-6220 GCA_044347755.1 Saprospiraceae bacterium | reverse complement strand
TGCGGCAGCGCGTTTGTCGGTTCGTAAGAAAAACACTATCCTTTTCAAAAAGTGACGAAATGCACGAGTTATACCTACATCTCTTCGTTTACAACTACAATATTTCACTCGCAAAATGACACCACCCTTTGATCAATTCCTGCACATCATAAAACTTGCCGACGCTGCCCGAAGATTTGGCAGAAAGAAAGCTCAAGTAGTTGTCATACTCAGATTGCAAAGCAGGTTTGTGCCGGAGTTTTTTGTACAAGTGCCTCTCCAACTGCCATCTTTCGGCGGCAGTGGTCGAAGTGATCGCTCCACCATCGGCGATGGTGTGGTAGAGGTCCTTGGAGGGCGGGTCGTCGTTCAGGTGATCAATGGTGCACACCAAAGGAACCGCCTGCAAATCCTCTACAAACCATCCCGCTTGCGGAAAAATTCGCGGGAGCTCAGGGTAGAAGGAAGGTTGGTTCACGCTGGTAGTGGTCGGAGGCGTGTGGACGATAAGCTGAGAGAGAGCACAGTTGGTGTTTTCACAAATGGCGGCAAAAAGCGGCACCAAGAAAGAGAACTTCCGGTACCAGATATTGGCGCTGGCGATGTGGATAGGAGGATCCATGCTGGATGCTCCCTGGTCACCGATTATCCCGTTGAGTGTGAAGGCACTTGATCCTCCGCGCAGAGTATTAGCAAAAGCGGTTGTCCCGGGGCAGATATTCCTGAAAAACAACTGCCTTGCGCAATCCCCGATTTCGTTGCCGCAGTATTCGGTGTTCTCAAAATTATCGGCATTGATCGCGTTGGCAAAATTATTTCTATCCGGGTTGCTAATAAAGGTATAGTCGGTAGGGAAAGTATTGAAGCTCACCACGTTGTTTTCACCTGTCGAGCCGTTCAACGAAATGCCATCGCTGGCTATGCCATTTGCAGGTTTTCCATCAAATGGGTCGTTGCTGTATATCTCGAGGTTGTTCTTGTCGCCTCCGGTACAATGAATCCCATCGGAGTCGGCCCAAGTGGTAGAATTCATCTCGAAGCTATTATTGTAGATCTGAACGTTGCTCTGAGGCGGGAAAACGCCATTGATGAAAATGCCAAAAAATTGGGTGCCGATAAAGTCAAACCTTGCCCCGTGTATCAGCACTAAAGTACCTGCGCCCACAGCATCTCCGTTTAACCAGATTCCATGAGGCTCGTTGTTAGAGTTAGTAGGTTGATCGCTGAAAAAAAGCGTTCCGCCCAAAACCTCCATACGGGCTCCCATGGCGAAGGAATTGACAAAAATACCAAACCTGTTAGTTCCAATCGTGGGGTTGCCCAAACCTTGGTCAAATCGGAACGAGCCGCCTTGTATGAGCATCTGGTGTATCACGTCTGCATTGATTCCATGCCAGGCGCAGTTCGTGAATGTCGAGGTGATCAGGGTGATATTGCCGCGAAGCACCCTGATACCATCTTCTCGGATATTATTGAACCGAAGATTTCGCCCTACAATTGTGAGCGGTTGGTTGTTCAGCGATTGGTCAAGTATCCCGAAACGGTGTTGGTCAAATAGCACATTCACGATGCCGGGTTGAGCGGTGGCCACCATAGGCACGTTTCTGGAAATAATGCCTGTTTCAGAGAGCGCCGTGGGGTTATTTGGGTCCCATAGAAAAGCCGTGCAAGTAAAACTGCACGTTTGCATACGTTCTATTACTGGCATACCCAACGCGCTTGAAGAAAGATGTAGCCCTACCCGGTTGCGATTGAAAGTAGTAGAGCGCAAATCAAGCCAAGTTAGGGAGTTTGTTCTGATTGCTATTTGCGCGTCTTCGATCTGGGAAATGTTTCGTGTAACGATTCGTGTATTGAGAAATAAGACTATACCCTGCCACATTTTTTGACACCCTCGGATATGGGTATTATCCACCATAAATCTGGTGGTAGCAAAATTGTTTGACACCACAGAGATAGTGCCACCGTCTACGATGGCAGTGCAATTAATGAAGTCAAAATTCTGATTGACCGTGAAATTGCCACTAATCAAAACAGTAAGTCCCGTTAAGTTGGTGCCTACCAAGGACGAAAGTCCTAGCCCAACATTGCTACCGATCACCATGTCGAACTCAATGTTCTCGCAAGGAGCGGCTGCAGGGATATTGTATTCTGGTATATCTGGTGGAGGGCAGGGCTGTACATATTCTTGGGCAGCCCCTGTCTGCGCGGCAGCGAGCAAGAGTACTACTGCAATGCTTTTAAAGCAACGGGTTAAGAACAGCCCCTTCCTTGATTGAATGATAGGAGTTTTTGAGCCACTAATTGGTTTGCTGCATTTCGCAGCAAGAATAAAGTTTTTCATGTGTCAAAAGTTTTTGGTGAAAAAATCGGATGAGATATTTACAAGCGTTCACTTGCTATTGCAAAGGTTGGACTCTATACAAATCATAAAAATGACTATAAATGCAGTTCAATAAGGGTAGAATCGCTTACCCCATGTATAGTGATTATTTGCTGTTGCTGCTATCTACACATTACCCGAAACGGACGACTAAGTAGAATCCATTTTTTTACTTACTCGTCCGTTGCAGGTAAATAATCTACCCGCGAACCAGAATAATCGGCCCGGCTTAACAAACCTACCCCCCCAAAAATACCCCCTTCCCACCAAATCTCCAAACCCTCCGCCCAAAAAAAACACCACACTTACCAGCACCAACCCGCCGCTCCCACATTCCACGCCCATTCCCTACCTTTACCCCCACAACCACCTTCCATGAAAGTCCATTTTTACCTGCATTACGGCACTCAGTTCGGCGAAGCGTTTTCCCTGCGACTCTCCAACGGCGCATCTCACCTGATGGAATACCTCAACAACGAACTCTGGCATCTGAGCCTGGAGCTCGCACCGGCGGCGTTCCCCGGCGGACTGGGCTATTCCTATCTGTTCCACAGCGCAGACGGGCTGCACAAACCGGAAGCAGATCCGGGTCGGCAGCTGGAGCTGGGTGCGTTCCAGGGCGAGGTGTCGGTGTTTGATTATTTCAACCCCATGGGGCAGCTGGAAAATGTGTTCACCACGCAGCCCTTCCGCAACCAGCAGCAACACGAGGCGGCTAAGCCGGGCAAAAAAGCTGCTTTTACGCACATTTTCCGGGTAAAAGCGCCTATGCTGCAGCCAGACGAGGCTGTTTGTATCCTGGGCCACGGCATTGCCCTGCGCAACTGGGACACCGCCGCACCCCTGCTGCTCCAGCACCGCAACGGCTGGTGGGAAATCCGCCTCGACCTCTCCAACGAAGACTTCCCCCTGGCCTATAAATACGGCGTGTGGAATACCCGCACCCACAAATTCCTGGGATTCGAAGAAGGCGGGAACCGGCCGGTGGAATATCCAATGTCCAATGTCCAATATCCAATGTCCAATGTGCATCACGACGGCTTTGCTAGATTCCCCGTTCGCCGCTGGAAAGGCGCGGGGGTGGCTATTCCGGTGTTCAGCCTGAGAACGCACAACAGCTGGGGCGTGGGCGAATTCACGGATATCCCGCTGCTGGCAGATTGGGCCAAACACACCGGCCTGCGCCTGCTGCAGCTGCTGCCCATCAACGACACCACGGCCACGCATACCTGGACCGATTCCTATCCCTACGCGGCCATTTCAGCCTTTGCGCTGCATCCCATTTTTATCAATGTGGAGCAGCTGGCCGGCAAAAAACACGCGTCGGTGCTCAAGCCTTACCTGAAAAAACAAAAGGAACTGAACGTCCAACCGGCCGTAGACTACGAAGGCGTGATGCAAACCAAATGGGACATCCTGCGCCAGCTATACGACCTCCAAAAAGCCGACTGGATCAAAGACACCGACTACCAGACCTGGTACCAGAGCAACCAACACTGGCTGGCGCCCTACGCGGCTTTCTGCTGGCTGCGCGATGCCAACAGCACTTCCGATTTCGGCCAATGGAGCAAACACTCCGTGTACAAACCAGCTGAAATAGACAAGCTGCTGGATCCCAAACACAAATCCTTCGATCAGATCGGGCTGCACCTGTTCGTGCAGTGGCACCTGCACCTGCAGCTCAAAGCCGCTGTGGATTACGCCCACGGACTGGGCTTGTCGCTCAAAGGCGATATCCCCATCGGCATCTACCGCTACTCCTGCGATGCCTGGGTGGCCCCGGAACTGTACAACATGAACGCCCAGGCCGGCGCGCCGCCGGACGATTTTGCGGAAAAAGGTCAGAACTGGGGTTTCCCCACCTACAACTGGGCCCGCATGAAAGCCGACGGCTTCGCCTGGTGGAAACAGCGTTTCGAGCAAATGAGCCTGTACTTCGATGCGTTCCGCATTGACCACATCCTCGGGTTTTTCCGCATCTGGAGCATTCCCATGGACGCCGTGGAAGGCATCCTGGGACAATTTGTGCCCGCCATCCCTGTCACGGAAGCCGAGCTTCGCCAGGCCGGCGCCGGGTTTGACTACGACCGTTATTGCAAGCCCTACATCACCGAGCAGGTGTTGCACCAGCTGTTTGGTGGCAACGCAGCTCAGGTAGTCACCCAATTCCTCCAGGCCAGACCGGATGGTCGCTACGCCTTCAAACCCGAGTTCGACACCCAGCGCAAGGTGGAAGCCTGGATGAACGCCCAGAAGCCCTCTGATTTCCTCACGCAGGTGCGCGAGGGCGTGTACGAGCTGCAATCCAACGTGATCCTCATGCCCGCGCCGGAGGGCTATGCATTCCGGTTCGGTATTGAAAAAACGAGCAGCTTCCAGCATTTACCGGAGGGGGTAAAGGCCGCGCTAAAAAACCTGTACGTCAACTATTTCTATCGTCGGCAGGACGATTTCTGGCAACGCGAGGCCATGGAAAAACTACCGGCGCTTAAAGCGGCCACCCAGATGCTCATCTGCGGCGAAGACCTCGGCATGGTGCCTGCCTGCGTGCCGGATGTGATGGAGGCTTTGGGCATTCTCAGCCTGGAAATCCAGCGCATGCCCAAAGCCACGGGCATCACTTTTTTCCACCCGAAAGACGCCCCGTATTTGTCGGTCGTAACGCCCAGCACCCACGACATGAGTACCATCCGCGGCTGGTGGGAGGAAGACCGCTCCCTCACGCAGCGCTTCTACAACGAAATCCTCCAGCGTCCCGGTGATGCGCCGTATTTCTGCGAGGCCTGGGTGAACAGGATCATTCTGGAACAACATTTCCACTCCCCGGCCATGTGGGCCATTTTCCAGCTGCAGGATCTGCTCGGCATGGACGCCGCCCTCCGCCGCGAAAATCCCGCCGACGAGCGCATCAACATCCCCGCCAACCCCAAACACTACTGGCGCTACCGGGCACACATCGCCCTGGAAGACCTGCTCAAAGCCGAAGGGTTCAATGCCGGGGTGCGGAGACTGGTGGATGATAGCGGGAGAGGGGGGAGGTGATTTACGATTTACGATTACATGATTTGCGATTTACGATTGGAATGAAGAATGGTGAAGTGGGATTTAGTGTCCGCATCAGGGCCAACCGGAATGTTAGCCAAAATCGCAACTCCTCAATCCTAATTCCAATCGTAAATCGCAAATCATGTAATCTTGCAATCGTAAATCACCTCCCCCTCAGCCCAATCCCGCTCATTCCTCTTCCAGTGATTCCGCCGCTGTGTCGGTGGGAGAAGAAATCCTGGGGGTTGAGCAGGGTGCAGTAGGGGGATATTTCGATCTGTGTTTGCGGCACCCCGAAATCGAGCAGCTGGGCGGCATTGGCCTTTTTCAGGTCTACGAAGTATTTACCGCGATCGGGATCCCAGCGTTTGAACGGATCGGCAAATTGTTCGGCCACTTCCGGTCCCACTTCGAAGGAACATTCATCGATGCAGGCGCCGAGGTAGGCGTAGCAATCTGCGCCGCGGGTGCCATAAGTATCTTCCATCAGCGCCAGGGTTTTGGCCACGATCTGTGCCGCAGTGCCTTTCCAGCCGGCATGAATGGCTGCCAAGGCCCGGTTGGCGTGATCGTACACCAGGATAGAGGCACAATCGGCCACAGATACCACCAGCAGAATACCTGGTACGTTGGTGATCAGGCCATCATACCCTTCCGCTCCGCCGGGGGTTTCCACGATCCGGATTTGATCGCCGTGCACTTGTTTGGACCAAGCCATTTTTTCCGGGGTAAAGCCCAATGCTGCGCAATAGCGTCGGCGGTTTTCTGCCACATCGACCGGATCATCATCGGTGCTTTTGCCCAGGTTCATGG
>JBIKUE010000083.1:0-22268 GCA_044347755.1 Saprospiraceae bacterium | reverse complement strand
CGGCAGCGCGTTTGTCGGTTCGTAAGAAAAACACTATCCTTTTCAAAAAGTGACGAAATGCACGAGTTATACCTACATCTCTTCGTTTACAACTACAATATTTCACTCGCAAAATGACACCACCGATGGATCAACTTGCCCAAAATCCCTGATGAGCTTATACTCAAAGGCACTTGCAATGCGCTCACCCTGGATAAAGAAGGCAACCTGCTGATTACGGGCAATTTGCGAACCGGCGCCAGCCCCTATGAAACCCGGAATTGCATGGTGTGTTACTTTGGTGAAGATCATTACCGGCAGTTCGGTAGTGATGGAAAAAGAGATATTCAGGAAAAGAGCTCCTATGGCACCGGGTATGCCTTCTGCGTGGATAGCGAAGGCGTGCCATACCTGGGAGGTAGTTTTCCTTCCGTATTCGGCAACATCGTCAAGTGTATTGTTTTAGAAACAGAAAATTATAGACTAGGCAATCCCTTACTTGATGCCACGACCTTGGATATGGATAGGTTAGAATCCTTTGAGGATGATGGAGGTATTTTAATTGATGCCAAGGACCTTGGCGATGATACAGTAGAGGTGTACAGAGGCAAAATGCACATTGGCAATCTAAAATCATCCTCTGATATCTGGGGAATTCCGGTTAAAAAAGGAGAGTCTATAACATTCCGTGTGATTGGAAGCACGAACAAGGTGGTTTCTCCTTCAAGCATTTCTATTTCGACAAATAATAAAAAAAATGAAGAGTTTGTCATCAGTATCATTACCCCTTTTAACAGCTCAGATACCAAATACGTTCCAATTCAAAATATTAAGGCGAGCGAGAGTTCCTTTGATATTTATAAAATACCACCGGCAAGGATTGATCAGGCCGGCGCAGGAATTCGTAGAAACATCTTTAAGTCTTTGGCCGACGGAACTACCCGTTTCACTGAGCAGGGAGTTGAAAAAAACGTACCATTAAAGCCTCATTTCTCTTTGTCGGAAATAAAATCAAGTAAAGGCAGGCAAACCACCAAATCATTTTACGGATTAGATAGTATCAAACAATCATTGGCAGCCAATGTGGAGGTAGCCGTTCCGATCAAAGCAATAAGTGTAGAAGCCAAGTGTGGATTCAGTACCGAAGTGGAATCGAATATTTCTACTCAGGAGGTTTCCACGATGTCAAAAATTGATGGAACAGAATATACCATAGACCTGGTCAACGAGGAGATTGAACTCGCTGATGATTTTGTGGAAGATGTTCAAAAGCTGCCCGTTCCCACCCAAAAATACGCCTCCATCGAAGAAGCAAAAGCGGATGCAGGATGGAACAATTACCGAACAACATTTATTGAAAAATGGGGCACGCACTACCCGACACAGGTTACTTACGGAGGATATTTTTTGGGCATTAAAACATCTTCCCTGAAGCAAATCGTCAAATCAAACACCAACACAATAAGTGCAGAAGCTTACATTAGCGCAGCTGCCATAACAAAAGCTGGTGGCGGCGTTTCCAATAGCAATACGAAGTCTTCCGATACCACTAATAGCCTGGAAAAGGTTCAGTTTGAGCAAATTGGAGGTGCAGGTAACTCTTTCGACGACTGGCAATCCGATCGGAAGTCAGCCAGCCCAATCGGCATAAACCTTTCTTCTTCGGCGAATTTGCTAACTGACGATGTGTTTAAAGGCGCGATAAACAGCGATGACTTGTCCAAAAAACAAAAAATGCTGGAGTTGGCATTCGAGGATTACGATGTCTCAAAACCAAAATATCCTGTTGCTTCGCCTGTTCGGGAGATCTATGAAATTGTCCCCCAATCATTTAAGGTCTTATCTGCCGATAATGATGGAAGTTATTGGTTTGCAAGTGACGACACCGTGGAGGTTATGGGCAAGGTCAATATTAAGGCGGGAAGGTGTGACAAAGACGGGCTTAATGTCGCTCCTGCTGATGTGCTTTCCGATTTAATGACCATTTGGGATATTGAACAGATAAATAAGGTGAGTTTTCATCATAAAAACGACGTGCCAAAAGCATTGCAATTGAAAACAACCACTCCCTTGCGGTTTGTGCTGGAGCCGGGGCAAAGCAAGAGCGATTATGGCTTTGCTATTGAAATTGAAAAATTCTGGGAACACGACACTGCGGGCACTGACAAGGTATTCACAAATGTAAGATTGGTCAGGAAGCTTGAGGATATAACCCAGGGAAATGCTGATTTTATCTTTACTGCAAAGGGTGTCGGCGATAAAAATAACGAAAAATGGACCCTGGAAATTGCTACTAAAGTTAAGCGTTTAACGCTTAAGGATATCGAGATAAGTTAACAGTAAAGGAGTGCCCATAGCTACTGCCGTTCCCAGGTAAAGACGAAGTAGCCTTACTTTAAGCAGAGCGTCAACGTGTTTTTGACAAATAAAAATCCCGCATGCAACACCAATTTAGGGATGTTGCATGCGGGAAAAATTAACCAAGGGACCTAATGGCTTACTTCTGCACTACAAATTTCTTGGTCAGGGTTCCTTCAGCTGTTGCAATACGCGCCAGATAGGTTCCTGATACCAATTGTGGCAAACGATACTGAAGCGTTTCCTGCGTCAAACCCTCGCGGTCTTCCACATGAATCACCCGGCCGCTGATGTCAGCAATGGTGATGGTGGCGTCTGTAGGCTGTTCAAATTCAATTCCCAACTGGATCATATCCTTAACCGGATTGGGGAATACGTTGATTGTATTCTCTGGCAAGGCCTGTTCGTCGGTTGTGGATATCAGGCTGATCTTCAATCGCAATACAGCATTGACATCACCCCCGAAACCAAACGGATTCCAGTCGGTATTGAAAATGAAAGTAGATGGGAAGAAATAATATACATCATCGTTAAACGCATGGAAAACACTCGCGTTATCACCAGAGTATTCTACTGCCAACAAGTAACGCGTATTAGGCTCCAGTACCACGCCTGGCAGACCAGTGTTCAGATCAGAAATATCGATGGATTGCAAGGAGTAGCCCTCTACATCGTCAGGTGCTTCGTAACTGGCTATGCCCAGCCATTCTGTACTGGACGAAAGGATGCTCGAAACATCAAAATCAGAAAAATCTGAAGCTACATCATTATTTACTTTGAATAAATAAATGGCTGCTTCAACTTCTGCAATCGGATATTCGTCTTCATTAGTGGTGAAGGCAAATTCTGCTTGCGTTGCTTTAAATTTGTCAAATTCGCCAGCCCCCATGCGGTACAAATTAGCTACAGCCCAGTCGCCGCCAGCACTCGGGCGATAACCTTGTTCCGGGCCGTTTTCTTTAGTAAAAATGTCATTCGTAACCACAAACGGGCTTTCGCGCTGATTGTCTAACGGACGCTGGTCCAAAGAGTCAGAGGTCAGTGTATAACCAATGAGGTAAACGCCGCTGGCCAGTTCAGGAGCATACAAACCCGGGAAAAGAAATGCACTGTCCTGAACGCCTGCTGCCAACTCAGGAATGGTAATGGTTTGGGTGTGCAGCGTTGCACCACCGTCTTCTTTTACGTAGGCTGTTACCACAATATTGGTTTGTGGATTCAGGCCGTTATTGTTCAGATTGACCTCAAATGCAAAGGTGTCACTGGCAATTTGTGATTCCGGAGTGCCGAAGCTGGATACCGGATAGAAAAAGGCGCTGATGGCCATGTCGTTGCGTGGAGAAGGATTTTCGCCATATATTTCAATATCGTCAATGCTCCACATGTACTCCCAATTGCCGGTCCATTGCCATTGCAGGTATACGGTGGCTGCATTAGCTGCGGTGGCTGAAATATCAATGATCGGAATTTCCGGATTTTGAGACCAACGTACGGTGGTCGTTAAGCCACTGAACACTTGATACTCTGTCCAGGTGGTTCCATTGGTGCTTACACGCAACACCGCATTGGCATCAGCTCCCAAATCGTAAACACCAATATGCGTTTGGAAGGTGATGAATACCTCGTTTTTGCCGCTGCAATTCAATGCAGTGGTGGTGAGGCGTGAAATGTGAGGAGTAGGCAAACCGCCTGGATCATCGGAGTCCAATACCATAAATCCGGTACTGGCAGTTGCTGAATTAAATGGTTGCTGGCCATTGAGGGCATCATCAAATGGCTGAGAACACCCGGGATCTCCATCGCCCAGGAGTGGGTCAGCGCACCAGGTCCAGAGAATGTTTTGGTTAGATGCGTCTGTAGTTGTCCAGCCGGCAGGCTGGCCATTGGTGAAATTTTCAGACCAGAATGGTGTTGGAAGCTGGGCTTTAAGAGCTCCGGTAAGCAGGATTGCTGCCAGAATCAGAAAATTGCGACGTAAAAATTGTTGCATGGGAAGTTTGGTTTAGTAAAAAAGCAGGACCAGTGCCTGTATGGCAAAAGTCCTGCTTTTTTTGAAATATATAAAGGAAATCACGCTTTTGGCTATTCAGCGTCAGGTTTTTTTAATGAATCATCAATTTCCGGCTTACCATACCACGGGCATTTTGCAGGGTTAGTGTGTAGTTGCCTTCCGGAAGTGTTTGCTTTTCAATCAAAACAGAACTGCCCCGTAAGTCAGTATAACGTCTTACTGTTCTGCCCAACATATCCATCAATTGAAGTTGCATGGGTTCTCCGGAAGGGTTGTCAAAATATACGGAAGTGCTTTCACGCATAGGATTGGGTTGAATGAAAACAGCAAAAGGTTCGAAGGGCTCTGTTATCCCCACCATATTCGTGGGAACGCAAGCCGGATTGCCAATACTTGCATTGCTTTTGTGGTATTTATGGTTTACAACCGATTTTACCTCGGAAACACAGACTTCATTATCCGTCAATGATGAATAGTGGACTCTTAGAAAAGTTGTTGGCATTGTATTCTTGGCGATGTTACTTTCGTTGCTGGCCAAAGCTGCAATTTTACCGGTGGTAGGATTGAATAATGGCGTAGCATTGTAGTCGCCAATAGTATTGTCTACCGACTCAATGACAAGGCCGCTGACTGAAAGTTCATAACCAATTATGGCATTGGCCGGATTGACGATTTCAATATCAAAGGTTTTATCTACGGTATCCAACACCCCGGCCAGGATGGTTACCAAATCCTGTTCGTTGTAAATGCCTCCGGGGAATTGACAAGGGAATCTTTGAATCCAGTATTGAATACTATCTGCATAAAGTGCGCATTCTTGCAGCAAAGCAGCATCCATCACGTCTATGTCGCCGTCTTCATATAAATCATTACAGGATGAAGCGTCAAGAGCCGGGTTTATTACATTCGACATGTAGGTGTTTACATCTACCATGCTCTGCAAGGTGTCCTGATTCAAGTCGCCATGTAAGGCCGGCCCATTACAAACACCATTACAATCTGGCTGAGCGTTGCCGAAAACCTCCCCGGCACAGTCAACAAATTGCTTGCAGGAGTCCGGATTGAAAATTACTTCAGGGGTGTTGCCATCGTAAAAGAGTTTGAAACAGGCTTGTGCCCAATTGTTATCAAAGGTTTTTTCCACCCTGCCGAGTTTGTCCGGCCGGCGGTTCCAGTTTACGCGGGCTACCATGGTATAATCATCCGCAGGGATATCCGTAATGTCGATCCATTGACAATAAGTGTTTACTTTGTCGTAAACATCACTGCAACCAGCCGTAATACCCATGTTGGTGCATTTGTATTTTGCGGTAATACCCGGAGGGCACTCTGCATCCAATACACAAAAGCCATTTTTGGTGCCAATCGGGATGCGTTTCCCGGCAGCATTATACAGGATATATTCTGCATAGCCCATGTAGTGGTAGTGCCCGTGGCAGAGATCAAAGAAAAAGTGGTTGGAGGGATCGTTCGGATCTGTGGGTTTAGGGCCTACATAATAATCTGCATTGCCAATATTGCTGATTCTGGAATCGAATCGGATTACATGCCGGTTTCCAAATCCTCGCAGGCACCCTTCTGCAACATAGCAGGCATCGTCACTCAATTGATCAGCAAGTTCCATGGAACTGACCAACAGGTTTTGGTCTATCGTAATATCCGGGGCATTCGGACAAAGTGGGTCTCCATTGTATAAGCAGTTTCCGCTGCTTATCGTAGCCAACGGTTCATAATTGCATGCGATGGGATCCATGCACCCGATCACAGGTCCCTGGAAAGACACTGTAAAAGGCAAAGGCTCCTGACTGCATCCTGGAACAGCATATCTGATCCGGATAATGTAGGGTTCTCCGCCGGCCAGAAAAACGGAAGCCAAGGCAGAGCTATCGGGGCAGCCGCTGTCTGCATAAAATATAGCGCCCATAACCCCCTCAGAAATTATGATGCCATTGCATTGGTCATACCCCCAAATCTTGGCTTTGCAAGGCGCTCCGCAGGTGGAGATGACATAAATGCCGGTGTCTGCAGGCGTGAATGTATACCAGGTTTCGTTCCCATCAGGGGTCGCAAAAGTACCGAGCGTTATGGGAAGCGGGGAATTGCAATTAGAACCGGGTGGGCATCCAAAATCGGTTCGTTGAAAAAAACCATAATATCCAACACTTTCCCGAATCAATGCTCCATTTACATAGAACCGATACCAACCATCCGGGAAAAAGCCATCTCCATGCTCATCTGTAAATTCTAATACCTTACAATCGCCCTGGGGAATACATGCTTCGAAAATATGGAGGCTGTCGGCAAGGAATGTACCGGTGGCATAGACTATGTTTGGATTTGCTTTTTCGTATATTTTCCAGCCTGCTTCCTGATAAAAATTGTCTGGATTGGATTCAATCCGGATGGAATCAAATCCAGCCGGGCATTGCGCCTGGAGGAAGGAGGTCATTAATAGAAATGCCAGGCAAAGGCAAATAAAATATCTGACGCGCATTGTATTGTAAAAAGTTAGAACAAATTGAACAGCCAAATTACGGCCTTTTCAGATGCCTTTGTGCAGTTATTTGTCGGAAAAACAAGTTTGGTCGTTATCTGTCAATTGATTCCTCTTCCGCGTTTGATGCTGCTTTAGTATCAGAAATAAAAAATGGCCTGACGTCGTAATTTTCCTAAGGATTAAAGATGTTTGCACAACTTTAGTATTCAATTCATATGGCAAAGGTTTTTCTTACCGGCGGTACAGGTTTCATCGGGCAACCACTGACTCAAGTGTTGCTTCATTTGGGTTGGGAGGTGAAGGTTTTGGTCAGGAATCCGGACGCCCTCCCAGCCAGGCGCCTGGTTGGAATGGGGGCTCAATGTGTTCAGGGCGATATTTTGGATCCTGAGTCTCTTCGTGCCGGAATGGCTGGGACAGATCTGGTGGTGCACAACGCTGGCTGGTATGAATTAGGGTTGGATTCCGAAGGAGAAAAACGGATGACCGATATCAATGTGCGTGGTACAGAAAATGTACTCCAGGCAGCACTTGAGCTAGGGATATCACGAACGGTTTATGTTTCTTCGGTTGTTTGTTGGGGGGGGACCGGACAAGAAATATGGGATGAAACCCGATCGCGCAATACGCCAGTGAGTAACTTTTATGAAGTAACCAAAAGTGAGGCACATGAACAGGCACTGAGTTTCCAGCGCAAAGGATTGCCGTTAATTGTTGTTTGTCCAAGTCAGGTAATCGGCCCGAATGATCATTCTATCTTCGGATATTTTTTGCGCATGTACCTCAACAGGATTATGCCGCCTTTAATCTGGTCGCCACGAGTTGCCAACTCCTTTGTATTTGTAGACGATCTGGCCAATGGGATCGTGCTGGCTGCTCAAAAGGGGCGTTTGGGCGAAGTCTATTTTCTGGTTGGCGATCACATGGAAAAGTGTCATTACCTGAAATCATGGACTCAAAGACCTGGTGGTGCACGGAACTGGGTTGTTCTGCCTCGCTGGCTGGCCAAAATCATGTTTTCTTCCATGGCCCCTTTGTTGCGCCGCCTGGGATTCCCAGCCTTTATTTCCGCTGAAACCGTGACAGGAGATGTAAATCGCAGGTTTTCCAGTGCTAAAGCACAACGTGAACTGGGTTGGACCTATCGGTCTGCGAATCAAATGTGGATGGAAACCATGGACCAGGAAATGGCCATATTGAAACAACGTAAAGGACAAAACCTTTTGCAAAAATTGAAACCAATGGAGTAATATGCTCCTGAACAAAAGTTACCATACCTTGCACCCGCTCTAATAACTTAAATTCAAATTATGCGCTCGGATATCGAAATTGCACAGGCCGCAACCCCCAAAAGAATTATTCCCCTTGCCGCTGAAAAACTTGGCATTCCGGATGAAGTACTCGAACCCTATGGTCATTACAAAGCCAAAGTAGATCTGGCATACCTGGATAGTTTGCCAGACAACCCTAACAGTAAACTCATTCTGGTGACAGCCATCAGCCCAACCCCTGCCGGAGAGGGTAAAACCACTACGAGTGTTGGCCTGGGCGACGGGCTGAGCCGAATTGGTAAAAAAACCATGATCTGTTTGCGCGAACCCAGCCTGGGGCCGGTATTTGGCATGAAAGGCGGTGCTGCCGGAGGCGGTTACGCACAGGTTATACCGATGGAAGACATCAACCTGCACTTTACAGGCGATTTTAATGCGATAGCTCTGGCCAATAACCTTCTGGCGGCATTGGTGGATAATCATATTCACCAGGGAAATGTGCTCGGCATAGATGTGCGTCGGGTAAGCTGGAAGCGTGTGGTAGATATGAACGACCGTGCCTTGAGAGATACCATTGTAGGTCTGGGCGGTATTTCCAACGGTTACCCACGCGAAGACGGTTTTGATATTGTGGTGGCTTCCGAAGTAATGGCCATTTTTTGTCTGGCAACGTCACTCTCCGATTTGAAAGAGCGGCTTGGAAACATTGTGGTTGGATATACACATGATCGTAAAGCGGTTCATGCGCGTGATCTGAAAGGACACGGTGCTATGGCCGTACTGCTCAAGGATGCTATTAAGCCAAATCTGGTACAAACACTGGAACATACCCCAGCATTCATTCATGGAGGCCCTTTTGCCAATATTGCGCACGGATGTAATTCAGTAACGGCAACCAAGAATGCCCTTAAACTGGCAGATTATGTGGTAACAGAAGCCGGATTTGGGGCAGATCTGGGTGCAGAGAAGTTTATTGACATCAAATGCCGGAAAGCAGGCCTGCGCCCGAATGCGGTGGTGCTGGTAGCCACCCTTCGTGCTTTGAAATATCACGGCGGGGTAGATCTCGCTGAACTCAATCAGGAAAATCTGAGTGCGCTTGAAGGCGGATTTGCCAATCTGGAGCGCCACGTACGCAATGTGCGGGAACATTACGGCTTGCCTTGTGTAGTGGCTATAAACAACTTTACCTTCGATACAGCAGCAGAGATCAAACTACTGGAAGATAAACTGGCTCCTTATGGGGTTCCGGTAGTGGTGTCACGCCACTGGGCAGAAGGAAGTAAGGGATCGGAAGGCCTTGCTCGTAAAGTAGTAGAGGTAATCGAGCAAGGTGAAAACAACTTTAAGTTTGTCTACACCGACGATCAGCCTTTGTGGGATAAAATGAAAGCCATTGCCACCAAGATCTACGGGGCATCAGATATTATCGCCGATTCTGATGTTCGGGCCCGAATCAAAAAATTGCAGGAAGAATACGGCCACTATCCGGTTTGCGTAGCTAAAACGCAGTATTCATTTTCTACTGACCCAAAACTAAGGGGTGCACCTTCCAATCACGTAGTGCAAATCCGTGAAGTACGTTTGGCTGCCGGGGCAGAATTCATTGTTATGATCTGTGGTGATATCATGACCATGCCCGGACTGCCCAAGGTGCCTTCAGCCGAAAAAATTGATATCGACGAAAATGGCAAAGTAGTAGGACTGTTTTAATATCCAATGTCCAATGTCCAATTTCCAAGTGGGCGGGTGTCTGGCTTCAGCACAATTGCTTGATTGTTAACGGGTGCTTGGCACAAGATCAAGATCTAGAACGACCTTAGCCAATCAAATGTGCTGAAGCCAGACACCCGCCCACTTGGAAATTGGACATTGGAAATTGGACATTGGATATTGACATTGGATATTCCCTATGCGCGCCAGCCAACCGGAATGGCCAAAACGGGAACATGGGAGTGATTTACCGTATCTTCTGTGATGCTGCCGAATAACCAGTGTGAAAGCCCCTGGCGTTGGTGTGTCGCCATCACGATTAAACCTGCATTGCACATGTCGGCTGCAACCAGGATGGCGTTGTCTTCAAACAAAGTGCCTGATGTGATGATCACATCCGTTTTTTTCAGACCGGCTGCTTCAGCAAATCGATTTTTCAAGGCTTCTGCTGAACCATCAGTGGCAACTCCGGAAGGATTGTTCAGGTAAAGTACTTTGACGTGAAAACCATAATGCTTTTCCCAGGCAGCAAGGGTGCGGAATGCGCTTGCCTGGTCGTTTTTAAGCGTAGAGGGCATCAATACCATTTTTGGATCGAACGTTTCTACCTGTTCAGGCACCGCAAGAACGGGGCATGGCGCCGTACGAATTACTTTTTCCGTATTGGAGCCAACCAGAAATTCGGAAACGCCGGATGCACCCTTGGTGCCCATTACTACCAGATCCACATCGTCTTCGGTAACAACATTGCGAATACTGCTGTGCAGATATCCGTCGTCTACGCGGATGGAAATGTTCAATTTGTCAAAACCCGGCCGACTCAGCAGTTCAAGTTTTACTTTTTCAAGTTCTGAAGTCGCAGTTTCATCATATTGTCCATCCTCCCGAACAAAGCCTCCGGCGCTGGCGTATTCTGAAAATGGAGCCGAATAAATGGCAGCCAGGTTAACGTGGAGGAGTTCCAACTGTGCATTTGTTTTCTGCGCAATTTGAGCAGCTACGTTTAATGCATTTCTTGAGTTGGAAGAAAAGTCAACGGGGACTAATATCTTTTTCATAGTAGGGGGCATTTTTGTTTGCCGGTACAAAAGTCAGGCTCAAAATTGCTCCATGAAATGATTCAGATCATGTACTGCATTGATTTTGGGAGAGGAGGGGATTTAAAAGTCATTTAGGTCATTTAGGTCATTTAGGTCATTTGAGTCATTTATAAAATCATTAGGGTCATTTTTCGACTGAAAAACGAGTTAAAAAACTGCTTTTCAATCAAAAAATGACCCTAAATGACTCAAATGACCCTAAATGACTCAAATGACCCTAAATGACTCAAATGTATTAGTAACGGTAGTACTCAGGCTTGAATGGGCCTTCAACGTTTACTCCGATATAGTCTGCCTGATGTTTGGCCAGCTCTTCCAGCTCGACACCAATTTTACTCAAGTGCAAACGAGCTACTTTTTCATCAAGATGTTTAGGCAGCATATACACCTGGTTGTTGTAATTGCCGGCATTTTGCCATAGTTCCAACTGAGCCAGTACCTGATTGGTGAAGGAGTTGGACATCACAAAAGATGGGTGGCCGGTGGCACAACCCAGGTTTACCAGGCGGCCTTCCGCTAATACCAGAATATCTTTCCCGTCGATATTGTATAGATCTACTTGTGGTTTGATCGTTACTTTGGTTTGGCCGTAGGATTGGTTCAACCAGGCCATATCGATTTCATTGTCGAAGTGACCGATGTTGCAAACGATGGTTTTATCGTTCATCATTCGGAAGTGTTTTTCCTGCACGATGTCGCAATTGCCAGTAGCTGTTACCACGATATTGGCACGAGGAATGGCATTTTCCATGCGTTTTACTTCAAAGCCATCCATGGCAGCCTGCAAAGCGCAAATCGGGTCAATTTCAGTTACGATCACACGTGCGCCAGCGCCACGCAGGGAAGCTGCTGAGCCTTTGCCTACATCGCCATATCCGGCAACTACAGCCACCTTGCCGGCCATCATGATATCAGTGGCGCGACGAATGGCATCAACCAGACTCTCCTTACAACCATACTTGTTGTCGAACTTGGATTTAGTAACGGAGTCGTTGATGTTAATGGCTGGCAACGGCAGTGTGCCTTTGGCTACGCGCTCATACAAGCGGTGAACGCCGGTAGTGGTCTCTTCTGAAATGCCCCGGATGCCTGCGGCGAGTTCGGGATATTGATCCAGCACCATGTTGGTTAGGTCGCCTCCATCATCAAGAATCATATTCAACGGCTGCCCGTCTTTAAAGGCAAACAATGTTTGCTCAATGCACCAATCAAATTCTTCTGCATTCATACCTTTCCAGGCATACACCGGAATACCTGCTGCTGCAATAGCTGCTGCTGCGTGATCCTGGGTGGAGAAGATATTGCAGGAAGACCAGGAAACTTCCGCTCCCAGTTCTACCAGTGTTTCAATGAGTACAGCAGTTTGGATGGTCATGTGCAGGCATCCGGCAATCCGGGCGCCTTTAAGCGGCTTGCTGGCGCCGAATTCTTCACGAAGCGCCATGAGTCCTGGCATTTCAGCCTCAGCCAATTGGATTTCTTTACGGCCCCAGTCTGCCAAAGCAATGTCATATACTTTGTATGCCGGGCGGGTTTCTGTAGCAACCATTATCGTGTGTGAATGAGTGAGTGAGTGAATGAGTGAGTGGGGTATTTTATTTGGGCTATTGGTATAGTTGATGACTAAAACCGAATAACCTTTGGTTTGTTGCGCTAAAAGAGGCCGCAAAGGTACATTTTTCGGGCTCAGGAAGCAAGCGAAGGCCTACTTATTCTGCATAGGCCACTGGTTATCTTTCTTATTTACATCCGGAATGGTTGTTTTACCCAGAGTTGCAGATTGGACGGTTTTGCCGGAAGGGCACTGGATGGAGTAAAGTTGTTTGCCATCTTTCCATACGGCCGCAGTTTCATGGAAGGTTTGTTTACTGCCATCTGAATAAATTACCTCCAGGTGCAAAGGCACCGGAATGTTTCCATGGCGTGAAATCAAAATCGTTTGATTGTTCCTGGAATCATTGCGGACCACGCCTTCGATACCCAGATCCGGATAACCCCAGTCAAAAAACCAGGGCTTCCAAAACCAGTCGAGATTCTGACCGGAAGCGTTATTCCAGGTTTGGAAAAAGTCAAAAGGTGCAGGGTGCTTGCCTTTCCACCGGTTCATATATTCGGTCATGCAGCTATGGAACTTTTCATATCCCAATAAATCCAGCAAAGTGAAATAAGCCTGCGACGGGCGCTGATAGGAAGCATTTCTGTAGGCGGCAGACAGATTTCGGGATTTCACCATCGGAGGTACATCATTTTCAGTACCGGCAATGGAAGAATAATCCCGTACCCCACCTTCCGTATGGTTGGAAAGGGAATCGCTGAGCAGGTAATCAAAGAAAGCAGCCCAGCCTTCGTCCATCCAGGCATGATCCTGTTCATTAATGCCCATCATAAATGGAAAATAGGTATGGCTGATCTCATGAAGCGTCAATCCCATGGGGGATCTAGGCGCGGTACTTACGTCGTTGCACATCATCGGGTATTCCATGCCGTCATCTCCGTTGAATACCGTCATGGAAGGGTAGGGGAAGGGGTATCCCGGCAGCCAGGTGCTCATCAGCCTGATCCCGTCAGCAGCAATCCGGGCTACCTGTGGATAGTCCGTAGATGCAGTATTATAGGCAGCACTTACAAAAGTGCGACGACTGGTTTTGTCGTCTACTACAACGGATGTAGCATCCCAGTTGAAGTGATCGCTGGTGGCAAAAGCAAAATCCGGCACATCCGTTGCCTTGAAGTGAAAAGTGTTGGCATTATTTCGCTGATAAATACCGCCCTTTTTGAGTTCATTTTCTGAAAAGACAGCAATGACTTCTTTGGCCGTCTGTGCTTTCTCCCAACGGGATAAATAGGCCGGTGAAAGGATTTCCCGGGCATTTTGCCATTCTCCGGTAGCCCAAACCTGAAAACCGGCGGGCATGGTGATTTTTACGTCATAATCAGCAAAATCATGATAAAACTCCTGCTGACCGGTATAAGGAAAACTTGCCCATCCATTCAGGTCGTCATACACAGCAATCTGAGGGTACCAATAGGGAACGAAAAAGGTCGTACTGTCGCAGGTGCACTCGCGGGCAGATCCAGGCGCAGCAGGTAATGTATAAGACCACTTAATATTCAGGGTGACGTTTGACTTAGGCGCAAGGGGGGTGTTTTTGATGGAAACATCCATGAATGTACCAGAGCGATTAGGGCTTTTGGCATCTATTGCGGCTCCGTTTACGGAAATATACTCGATGCGGGTACCCTCATCGCTTACATCGGAAGGTGCTATGTCGGATGCTCGTTGAGCGCCTTTCCGATACCGGTCGTGCTGTAGTTTGATCCGAATCGTTTTGAGGGTATCCGGACTGTTATTCGTGTAGGTAATGGTTTCTTCCCCGGATAAACGCCGGGTTTTGGGCTCGAGGCTTGCCTTTATCATATAGGAAGCCCGGTTTTGCCAATAATTTGGACCTGGCTTGCCATCCCAGCTGCGGGTGCCGAGTTCATAGGGTTTGAGGTAGTTTCTTGGTACAAACAAGGTGCTTTGCCCGTAAATGCTTCCAACAAGCATCAGGCATGATAAAAGAGAAAGTGTACGTTGCATTTTTTTACATTGATGAAAACCAGTGGCGAAGAACGGGAGATTTTAGCTTTTTGTTCAACAAAGGAGATTTTGCCGAAATGCTAAAACAGGATAAAATATGTTATTGGTCGATTATTTATGTAGGCTTTGCCATACAAAATTTTAAAAATGATCGTTTATAGGGTTTTTTGTTCAAACGTAGCCCCGAAAATTGGAAAAAACATGTTACGATTGGCATCCTAAAGAATATATTTGCCCCTACGCAAATTCGCAAATTGCGATATTATGCCTTATGGAACAATCGATAAAACTGAACACTAAATTATCCAACTGATAGCCGGATTACATTCGAACTGTTTACTTTTAAACCTTTTCATTCATGTTCCAAAAGTTCTTACTGTCCCTTACTGTCTTATTGCTTTGTGCATGGAATACCTCTGCACAGCGTACTTGTGCCGCAGAGGAGGTGTTGCAACAACAACTGTTAAACAATCCAGCTTTGCGCCAGGAAATTGAGCGTATTGAAGAACACACGCGAAAATTTGCACAGATCTCACATGATCGTGCAGTGATTACCATTCCTGTAGTTGTACATGTGGTTTGGTACAACAGTGCCCAGAATATCTCTGATGCAGAGATTCAATCCCAGATTGATGTACTAAACGCAGACTTCCGCAGAACCAATGCAGATGCAGGGAATACTCCAGCTGCATTTTTAGGAGTAGCAGCCGATTGCGAAATCAATTTTTGCATGGCAGAACAGGATCCAAGTGGTAATGCAACCAACGGCATACAGCGCCGTCAAACAACTGTTAATGGCTTCAGTACCAACGATAATGTTAAGTTCTACAACTCAGGCGGCCTGGATATCTGGGATCGCGACAAGTACCTGAATATTTGGGTGTGCAATCTTTCCAACGGCTTGTTGGGATATGCGCAATTTCCGGGCGGACCAGCAAATACAGATGGTGTGGTATGCGACTACCTTTATTTCGGCACCATCAACTCTTCTCCTCCATTTGACAAGGGCCGTACCGCAACACACGAAGTGGGCCACTGGCTAAACTGCTATCACATTTGGGGTGATGATGGTTCCTCTTGCTCTGGTTCTGACCAGGTTTCAGATACGCCTAATCAGGCGGATGAGCATTATGGCTGCCCTTCATTCCCGCAGGTTAGCTGCAGCAATGGCCCGAACGGTGATATGTTCATGAACTACATGGATTACACAGACGATGCTTGCATGAACATCTTTTCAACCGGCCAAAAAAACCGCATGCAGTCGCTTTTCTCTGCCGGAGGAGCCCGCGTAGCATTAGCAAGTTCTCCCGGATGTGAGCCAGGAAGTAGCGGTTGCAATGCACCAACAGGACTGAATGCAACCAATATCACACAAACCAGCGCTACCTGTAACTGGGCAGCCGTATCCGGCGCTACTACTTATACGCTGGAATGGAAAAAGAATGTGGATCCAAACTGGACGGTTGTTGCTAACCTTAATGGTACTTCGCATGTCTTAAATGGTTTGACCTCCGGAACGCTGTATGATTACCGCGTAAAAGCGGTTTGTAACGGTACAGAAAGTAACTATTCCTCTACTGCTCAATTTACCACCGCATCCAACTGTACTGATAAGTACGAGCCGAATAATACCAACGGCACTGCTAAAGATGTTCCGATAAATACCGCATTTACAGCTCAAATTGCCACAGCAACAGATAAAGACTATTATCGTTTTGGCAATACCAGCAGTCAAAAAAATATTAAGGTTGAGTTGACTACCCTTCCATTCGACTACGACCTGAAACTTTACCGCGGAACAACGCTGGTGGGTACTTCTGAAAATGGCGGTACACAGAACGAGTTGATCGTAGTGAACAATGCAAATGTTTCCTCGAATTACAAAGCCTATGTATATGGTTATAATGGCGCCTGGAGCAATACCCAATGCTATACCTTCAAAGCCAGCAGAAGTGCTACCGCTTGGCGTACAGATGGATCTGAAGTGCAGATTGGTGAAGAAATTCCGGTAGAGGTTGTTTTTGAAAACCTCGGTTTCGGGCTCTATCCAAACCCTGCCAACGACCAGGTTATTGTGGATGTCCCGATGGAAAATGAAGGAAACGTAAGTGTTTCCATCATCGATCCTTCCGGTAAAATAGCTCTTTCCCAGCAAAAAACGCTGGTTAAAGGCGAAAGCCAGTTTACGTTCCAGTTAAACGCCTTACCGAATGGTGTTTACTTCGTTCAGGTGCGTAACGGGGAACTAGCTAATACCCGCAAGTTGGTGATCCAACGATAAACGGCATTTCCTACATGATTTATAAGGCACGCGGGCAGAGAATGCCCGCGTGCCTTTGTTTTGGCATTAATTGGTGAAGGAAAATCCAAGCCCGAAGGACCACCACCATTGCTGGTGATAAATCCATTGGTCGCCCACTTCTCCGGCATAGTCTTTCCCTAAAATGAAGCCGAAGCTGTATTCTTCCAACTGCAGGATAATACCAGTGCTCCAGGTAAGGCCCGGTACGACCTCTGTTTCACCGGCATCACCGGCAGAGAACTCCAGAGAGGTGTTGTTGTTGTTAATATTGACAAAAGTGAGTCCAGCCGTTACCGGAACCGTCAAATGATAATCTTTTTCGCAAGAAAGCTTTTTTGTCAACCCAATATATGCGCCCAGTGTGACATCGGTGGTTAACCGAAACGTCTGGTTTTCTTCCTTTCGCCGGATCTTAAATGGTATGGTGAGTTGCCCTCCGGTAACCCGGAAATTTGAAAACTTGTTTTTAGTTACATGCTTTCCACTGGGGGCAGGTGCTTTTTGTGCCGAATCGGCGGGGGATACAGGGGTATTTCCATTGCCAACCACCGTTGTATCGGCGCCGGCAGTTGTTGTCTGTTGCCCTTTGCATTCCGGCAAAAAAGTTGCAGACAGGCTGGCACAAGCAATAAAAATAGGGAAGAAGTTCATACTGATAGCGTATTGTCATCATGCAAACGCAAAGTGCAGTATATTCTTGCCGTATTAAAGGAATAATGAGCCAAATTAACGGTTGAGCCGCTGTATTGGGCATCTGGATGATTATACAGATGGGCTCCGGTAAGGAAAATCGGTTTTTTCTAGGCTTTAGATTGCCAGGTTAGCGCTCGAAAGTGGTGAAGACCTGTTCAATGATTTCGCAACATTCAGATAACTGTGCTTCCGTCATCACAAGAGGCGGTGCAAAACGAATGATGTTGCCATGGGTTGGCTTGGCTAACAAGCCATGTTCAGCAAGTGCCAGGCAGATGTTCCAGGCTGTTTTGCTTTGTTCGGAATCGTTGATGCCGATCGCGTTCAGCAAACCTTTACCCCGAACAAATGAAATCAGATCCGGCCGCTTTTGTTCCAGCACACGCATGCGAGAACGGAAAATTTTGCCCAATTCCTTGGCGTTTTTAGCCAAATTTTCGTCTTCAACCACCCGAAGGGCTTCCATCGCCACGGCACAAGCCAGCGGGTTTCCGCCAAAGGTTGAGCCATGTTCACCGGGCTTTATCGTTAGCATGACTTCGTCAGAAGCTAATACGGCACTAACGGGTAATACCCCGCCGGACAGGGCTTTGCCCAGGACGAGCATATCAGGCTTAACGCCTTCATGATCGCAGCACAGCATTTCACCGGTACGGGCGATGCCGGTTTGTACTTCATCTGCAATGAAGAGTACCCGATGAGCTTTACATAGATCATAGGCCGTAGAAAGATAACCTTCATCCGGTACATTAACACCCGCTTCTCCCTGTATAGGCTCCACCATAAACCCCGCAATATTGGGGTCATCCTTCAAGGCCTGTTCCAATGCAGCAAGGTCGTTGTATGGAATCACTTCAAGTCCACGCATATAAGGGCCAAATCCAATTCTGCTGGCGGGATCCGTAGAGGCTGAAATAACGCTCAGGGTTCGGCCATGGAAATTACCAGAGGCAAATAGGACTTTGGCTTTGCCTTCTGCTACTCCTTTGACCTGGTAAGCCCATTTCCTTGCAAGCTTAATGGCTGTTTCTACGGCTTCAACACCTGTATTCATAGGCAGAATACGGTCGTACCCGAAAAATTGAGTCATGAATTCCGCATATTCCCCCAGAAGATTATTGTAGAAGGCCCTTGAGGTAAGGGTAAGCTTCTGCGCCTGTTCTGTAAGCGCCTGTATGATTCGTGGATGGCAATGGCCTTGATTGACAGCACTATAGGCTGACAGAAAGTCGAAGTAGCGTTTGCCTTCCACATCCCAAACATAAACCCCCTGCCCACGCTCGAGTACTACCGGAATTGGGTGATAGTTGTGGGCATTGTAGCGATCTTCTAATTCGATCAGTTCAGCTGAGGAATGTGTGGTAAGGAGTTCCATACGAGGAATGGTTAAGGTGAAAATGGCTTCTGGGAAATTTGGTACCGCAAAGGTACTGCAGTTCCACATCTGCCCCAAAAAACAATGCTGCGGTTTTTGGTATTACCCGAAAACCACAGCATGGTTAGCGTGTGTCTTAAAAGTAGCAGCCGGTTAAAATGCTGTTACCCTTCAATTTCTGAATATATCTGCTCTTTAGTCACTTTTTCGGTGGCAGAAACTGGGAGCTCTGACATTTTACGTCCGGCAGTGGCACTTTCTAACAGGTTCTTTTCGTCCAAACGGGCTGTTAGATAGCCTGACAGGAATGCATGGTGATCCGGTAAGGAAGCAGAGCGGAAAGGAAGAGAATGTGTTTCCTGACCATTTCCGGCCCAAAAGGCATCCTGGTTGATATAACAAACTTCTGATGCTCCTATTTTCAGGAAGTGTTCGATCACGGCTTGAGGTGCAGGAGCGTCATCTTCATATAGGTTTTTCCAGTCCTGAGCACTTATTTTGATCAGCGCTTTATACCTGGCAAATTCCGAAACGGCTTTTTTAGCCTCAATTCGGTCCGGAAATATCTTGTGGGTAAAGTTGATATCCAGGGAAACAATACAGCCTGCCCGTTGAGCCCGCTCTGCGGCCTGCAGAATTACATGCTGAGACGGGTTTTTACTGAGTGCAAAACAAGTAGAATGAAAAACGCCAATCTGTTCAAAAGATTGGAAAGGAAACTGACGAATAGACAACATGGAATCTGCTGCCCGGTATACCTGAATATTGGATTCGTTGGCTGAACGTGTGTTTAAAATCAAGGTGGTAGGCTCCTCCACCTGGGCAATGCAGGAAGTGTCTATGCCTAGTTTATCCAGATAGCTAATAATGGTTTTTCCCATATCATCCGAACCTACGGTGGACGCTACCATTGCCTTTTTGCCAAGACGAGCCATTTGGATGGCTAACTCTGACGGAGCCCCACTTGGCGTTCTTTTAAATAGGGTGCCTTCCTCTATGGTTTGGGCAAAATCTGCCGTCGTAAAATCCACAAAAAGCTCTCCAGCTGAAAGGATATCTATAGTTCTTTGCATAAAAGCCGGTCTCAGAATTTTTCAAAGGTGTGCTGGGGTGTACGCATTGCATGTTTGGATGTTCTGCCCATTTCCCTATTCCCTCATTCAGTTCCGGCCGCAATGATACGGCGATTTTTCAGACTGCCTGCCCGAATGAAGGATTCGTTTCAATTATCGTTGTTAAAATTTATCTATAGATATTAAATTTTGGATATTTGACAAAACAATTCCGTGAAAAGCCGCCGGTTTCTTCTAAAAACTGCGCTTTAATGTCAAATATACGCCATTGGTCCATCCAAAGCCGTCCTGATTCGGGTATTCGCCTCCGCCACCCGGCGCTTCCAGGTCTTCTACATGGTATTTTTCCATCATTTTCCCGGTTTGCATAAACGTTCGCTCTACAAGATTGACCCATCGGTATCTGATTTCCATGGCCAACGCTTGAAAACCATATTGACGCAGGCCGGCAAAGGCCATCCACTGCAGGGGTGCCCAACCGTTTGGAGCATCCCATTGCTGCCCGGAATGCTCGCAGGTGGTTACCAGCCCTCCGGGTTTCAAAAACTTCGTTTCAAGGATATTTGCAACTGAATGAGCTTGCCGTGCATCAGCCAATTGGAAATACAACGGAAATACTCCAGCCAGGGTTTTATGGGGTGAAGTTTCCCCCGGTTTCCAATCATAATCCATATAAAACCCATGATGCTCGTCCCAACAATACTTTTGAATGGCCAGTTTTCGCAGTCGCGACCGGTCTTTATACACCTCTACAGGCGTGTGATCTGGCAATAGCCGATAGGTATGTATCAGCGTTTTTTCCAAATAATACAGTAGGCAATTTAAATCAACCGGAATCAGGTCTCCTGTACGGATACTGGAAAGGTCTGAAGTTTGAAGTAACCATCTGCTGCTAAAATCCCATCCCGATTCTGCCGCTGCCCGCAAATGGCGGTATGTTTCTTCTTTAGGACGGCTATTTTGACCGGCTGTATGGATGTCTTCGGCAAAGGCTTCCGGTCGGGGCTCAGGTACATCATCCCAATAGCGATTTAATAAACTGCCATCCGGCATGCACACCAGCCGGCGATGTTGACTTCCTGGTTGGATGGTATGTTCGCCATCCATCCAGTATTGATATTCCTTTTCCAGGGCAAGCCGGTATTTTATCAGGATTTGTTCTCCTTTTATTTCCGCTAAAAGATTAACCATCAGGGCAAAAAATGGGGGTTGCGATCGACTCAGGTAATAACTTCGGTTGCCATTAGGAATGTGCCCGTATTGCTCAAGCAGATAAGCGAAGTTATTGACCATGTTTTCCAAAAGATCGATCCTGCCGGCTTCCCGCAACCCAAGCATGGTAAAGTAACTATCCCAGTAATAGATCTCGCGAAATCGCCCACCCGGAACGATATAAGGGTAGGGCAGGGGCAAAAGGGTAGATAAATGGCCGGTTGGCGTATTAGACTCAGGCTGTCGTTGCAGCGCATCCCAAAGGTGTTCCAAATGTTCAGGTAAAGACCGTGCCTCGGAGTCCTGGTCTGCGGGAGGCTCAGGAGGGAAATTGAAATACTGAGCTATAAATGCCCTTAATTGAAAGCCCTGGTCATTTTTTACTTGCTCATAAGCATGCAGGATTTCCGTTGCCGTAATCCTGGCACTACAATCCGGGAAAAACTTGGAATCCGGGAAAATGCCTTCTTTTTGCACGGCTTCAAAAAGCGGTGAAAGTGAGGACAACTGAAGAAAGGAGTCGGTCATAGGTTATTGCGATTGAAATCGATCTTGAAGGCGTTTGAAGAAAATTAAACCAACCAGCAGCATTCCCATCGGGATCAGGGAAAAATAAAAGGCTTTCTGCCCACCCAACAACCCAAAAATATTTCCGGTAATAATGGATCCCGTAGTGCCGCCCAGGGCCGAAAAAATGATGATCAAACCAGACATCAATCCGTGCTGATGCTTTGGTAAACTGCTCAATATACGTGAGTTGATGGCCGGATACACCGGCGCCAGAAACAGCCCAATCAGCGGAAACACAAAAGCAGCTAAAGGCGCATTACCCCAACCGGTAATGGCTGCTTCAGAAACCTGACTTGCCAGTGGTATGGCCAGTAATACCAGTCCGCCCGACAACAAAAGGCAAAGGGTTAAAACTCGGTTCCAGGCAAATTGCTTTAACAACAAACCAGCTAAAAACCGGCCCAGCGCGGCTTTGTTGCATGAATCTTGTTGGAAGCCAGATTTTCCCTATCCCGTTTAGGCCTCAAGCGACTTTCACAGATTTAGGAGCGGCTATTTGAATAAATTTATTCAGGACGGCAGCCTTAACTG
>JBIKUE010000197.1:0-6331 GCA_044347755.1 Saprospiraceae bacterium | reverse complement strand
CAAAACGAGGGAAGCATTTGTGCCGCATAAGGTTTTAAGGGAGCGTTTTCGGCTTGCCAGATCTTCTTCTTTCACTGCCTGGATAATGTCCAAAATAGATGTTAAACTGGTGCACAGGTAGGCAGGCAATGGAAAAACTGGACAAAACACCTGGCAAATTCCAATATTAATACGCTATCAGGAAGTAAGTCTTTTTAGAAGTCGTAACGGGATCCGCAAAACAAAAAAACAAATTGTTTTTAAATTTAATCAAAACCCCTTAGCTTTGCAAACAAAAAATCTTTTTATGGAAAGAAATTTATTTTTCAATTTAATGCTCCTCGTTTTGATCCTTTACTTGGTTTATGTGGTAACACAAGAAAAATCCAGACCCCACATTACCAATATAGCCTACTTTGACCTAAGACAGGTGTCAAACAATCACATTTATGAATATGTTGAAGGCGTAAAAGTAGACTCTCATGGAGATACTAACTCCTTAAATATCTCGACCGGTGATAATAATACCCAAAGTATGGTCGCATAAAGCTTACCAAATCATCTGATACTTTCGCTTTTCTCAACAAACAATAATAATTTAAACTTCTATACTTTCTGATGATTCAAATTACAAATTCAGGTTCACATATCCTGATAAATGCCGCAGTAGGTAATAACAATGTTCAAAAGAACTCATTGAATATTTCAAAAGAAAAGTTCAGTGAATTGAAGGAGTATTTTCTTGACAAAGGCATTTGTCAAGAGGATTTAGAGGAACTCGAGGTTATCTTGAAATCGGATACCCCAGACTTGGCAAACAAGCAATTTGGCAAAGGAGTCAAGGCTTGGATGCAAAATATGCTTTCTAAAGCCCTTGATTCGTCATGGGCAATTGGAATCGAAGCCGCAGGTGCAATTCTTTCGGATGGGTTAAAACATTACTATGGTTGGTTCCAATGAATGGAGGCAAAATGGAGAAAATTTGCCAAGTCTGTCTACTCTAACACATTCTTTTGACCGAACTCAAAAACATAGCATCCTCCTTTATTCACCACCGCAGCGAGGTAAATTAGCAATCACCTTACCTAATATCGCACATCGCGATACGCGATATTAATATTTAAGACAACGAATATCAGGAAGAAAATAATAAATTCGCGAATCGCGAATCGCGAATTACCCTTACCTTTAGGGGCATAAAACGAAGTAAAGGATGAAAAAACACAGTGGTATGCGCCCTCAGGATGTCCTGATTCTGCTAAAGATCGCGGCAAAAGGCAACCAACCCTGGTACATGAAAGACCTGTCTGTTGAGTTGGGAATCAGCGCCAGCGAGGTCAGCGAGAGCATCAATCGTTCCGTCTTTGCCGGCCTGCTAGCCCAGGACAAAACACGGCTCATGCACACAGCGGTACTGGAATTTCTCGAACATGGTTTGCGCTATGTATATCCGCAACAACCGGGCGCCCTGGTCAGAGGGCTGCCAACGGCACATGGCGCCCCACCGCTAAACGATTTTATTCAAAGTGACGAAATATACGTCTGGCCATACGGGGAAGGCCAGGTACGAGGACAAGCCATTGAGCCACTCCATCCCAAAGTGCCCGAAGCCTGTCTGAAAGACCCTGATTTTTACGCATTAGTGGCTTTGTGCGATGCGCTGCGCGTGGGGCGCGCAAGGGAAAGACAACTCGCTGTACAGGAATTAAAAAAGCGGATATGCTAAAGAATACCCTTATCAATAGAATAGCCACCAGGAAAATCGCGCAGGCGCTTGGGGAACTTAACGAGCAGGTCGTTTATGTAGGCGGCGCTGTGGTCAGTTTGTATATTGATGATCCTTCGGCGGATGATGTACGCCCAACAAAAGATGTCGATATCAGTCTTGAAATTGCCGGCACAGGCGCCTTGGAAGCCCTGCGGGTATCGTTGATTCAAAAAGGTTTTTACCAGTCTGCAGAGGATGACGTAGTTTGCCGGTTTCGGTATGAAGATATCCAAGTAGATGTGATGGGCACCGAACCAGTAGGTTGGGCGCCCGCCAATCGATGGTTTGCTCATGGCTTCAAACATCGGGTACCTTTTCTCCTGGATGATATGACCATACATATTTTGCCGCTCCCGTATTACCTGGCCTCAAAATTGGAAGCGTTTTACGACCGGGGCGCAACAGATCCCCGCACAAGCCATGATTTCGAAGACATCGTTTATCTACTCAATTACACCTCCAACCTTAAAGTACAAATTAAGGCATCTGAAGACGAAGTTAAGCAATATTTGACTGAATGTTTTTCGGATATTATCGCGGACAATGCCAAACAAGAAGCGATTTTGGGATGTCTTTATCACGAGAATCAGTCGCTACGATTTGCCAAAATTATCACCCTACTAAATGAAATCGCCCATGGCCTTTAACGAACTCAACAGCGTAGAACATTACATCCTGCACCAGCTCAGCGGGGTAAACCTGAATGCTTCCGGGGCCCGTGAGCCAGAAGTCAGGTATACCTCCAAATGGAAGTATGTATCTCCAGAAAAACTCGATCGCGGCGTCAATGAAGTCTTAGTCGAGCCGGAACTGAAAGCTGCATTGATCCGGCTCAATCCAGAAATCGCCGCGCGTCCGGAACTGGCCGATGAGGTGATCTATAAACTGCGGGCTATTCTGCTCTCCGTCAATCAGGTAGGTCTGGTGAAAGCCAACGAGGAATTTTTCAAGTGGATGACGGGCGAAAAAACCCTGCCTTTTGGCGAAAACAACCGCCATGTGCCGGTCCGCCTGATTGACTTCGAGGAGATCGGCAACAACTCCTACATCGTCACCAACCAGTACCGCATCCATCACCGCGAGACCAAAATACCCGATATTATATTGATTATCAATGGTCTTCCGGTTGTTGTTGGAGAGGCCAAAACACCCATTCGGCCATCGGTCAGTTGGTTAGACGGAGCGCACGAAATCCATGAGGTGTATGAAAACAGCGTACCGGCCTTGTTTGTGCCCAACATCCTGTCTTTCGCCACCGAGGGCAAGGAACTGTACTACGGCGCCGTGCGCAGCAAACTCGAATACTGGGCGCCCTGGCGCATCGAAGGCGAGGACGACGCCCTGGCCAAAAAACTGGGCCTTTCCGAAATCGGCAAAGAGCTGTCGGACCTGCTGCATCCTGCCCGTCTGCTCGATATCCTGCAAAATTTCTCTTTATTCACCTCAAATAATAAGAAACATCGCATCAAAGTCATTTGCCGCTTTCAGCAATATGAGGGCGCCAACAAGATCGTGGAGCGGGTAAAAGAAGGGCGGGTAAAAAAAGGGTTGATCTGGCATTTCCAGGGTTCCGGCAAGTCCTTGCTGATGGTGTTTGCGGCTCAGAAACTGCGGAAGTGTGCTGAATTAAAAAGTCCCACCGTCATTGTGCTCGTAGACCGCACCGATCTGGACACCCAGATCAGTGGCACCTTCAACGCTGCCGATGTGCCCAATGTGGAAATGACCGACAGCATCAGCGATCTGCAAACCCTGCTGGAAAGGGACACCCGGAAGATCATCATTTCCATGATCCATAAATTCCGGGACGCCAAGCCCAACATGAATACCCGCGACAACATCATCGTGCTGGTAGATGAGGCCCACCGCACCCAGGAAGGTGATCTGGGCCGGCAAATGCGGGCCGCGTTGCCCAATGCTTTTTTGTTTGGTCTGACCGGTACGCCCGTCAACAAAGCCGATAAAAACACCTTCTGGGCGTTTGGAGCCCCGGAAGATACGGGCGGCTACATGTCGCGCTACACCTTCCATGATTCCATTCGCGACAACGCTACCCTACCCCTGCACTTCGAGCCGCGTCTGGTGGATGTGCATGTAGACAAAGCAACCCTTGATCAGGCGTTTGAGGCCTTCAAAGAGAGCGCCGCCCTGACCGATGAAGAAGCGGATGCGCTCAACAAGAAATCGGCTAAAATGGCGGCCTTTTTGAAAGCACCTGAACGTGTCACCAAAATCGTCGCCGACATTGCCCTGCATTTTAAAGAAAAGGTAGAGCCGCATGGATTCAAGGCCATGATCGTAACACCGGATCGGCATGCCTGTGTGCAATACAAGGAGGAGTTGGACAAACACTTTCCCACAGAGGTCAGTACCGTGGTGATCTCTACCACTGCCAATGATTCCTTTGAATTCAAGCAGAAATGGGCGCTGGATAAAAGCGCGCAGGAAAAGGTGACAGAAGCGTTCAACGATTCGATTTCGGAACTTCAGTTTCTCATTGTCACAGCCAAACTGCTGACCGGCTTTGATGCGCCCATTCTGCAAACCATCTACCTCGACAAGTCCCTGAAAGATCACACCCTATTGCAGGCAGTTTGCCGAACCAATCGCTTGTATCCCAACAAGACTTTTGGACGGATCGTGGATTATTTTGGCGTGTTTGATGATGCTGCCAAGGCATTGCAATTTGATGAAGAAAGCATCCAAAAGGTCATTTCGAATATGTCGGAACTGCGGGACAAACTACCCGAGGCGGTTCAGACAGCGTTGCAACATTTTGAAGGCGTTGATCGGACCATACACGGCTTTGAAGGTCTGGAAGCCGCCCAGGAAGCCATCAACACCAATGAAAAGAAAGACGCTTTTGCCGCAGACTATAACTACTTGTCCAAAATCTGGGAGTCTTTGTCGCCAGACAATATCCTGAACCTGTACAATGAGGATTACAAGTGGTTGTCGCAGGTATTTGAATCGGTAAGGCCGGCTTCGGATAATATTGGCAAGTTGTTGTGGCTTTCATTGGGTGCTCAGACCACCAAATTGATCCATGAGCATATCCATGTGGGGGCGGTGCATCAACTCGAAGAGTTTATCCTGGATGCTGATGTGATCGAGGATATTTTCAACAATCCTGATCCCAAAAACACCCGGAAACTGGAACGAATTCTGATCAATCGTTTTAGAAATAAAGGTGGCATACCGGTGTTTAAAAAACTCAGTGAGCGCCTCGAAGCGCTGCGCGACAAAGCCGAGCAGGGGTTGATCACCTCCATTGAATTTGTCAAGGAACTCTGTAAAATTGCCAAGGAAACCGTGCAGGCGGAGAAGGAAATGGAGCAGACCCAACAGGAGAAAACCCCGATGGCAGCCCTTACGGAGTTATTTTTGGAATTAAAGACAGATCAAACGCCGGCGGTGGTGGAGCGCATTGTGGCAGATATAGATTCGATTGTTCGGGTGGTTCGGTTCCCGGGTTGGCAGACTACCAGTTCCGGTGAGAGAGAAGTGCAGCAGTCTTTGAGGAAGGCTTTGTTGAAATACCAGTTGCACAAGGATCAGGTGTTGTTTGATCGGGCATATGGGTATATTAAGGAGTATTATTGAGGGGGGGGGTAAGACCAATAGACCAATAACCAGTTTCAAAAATTATCAAATCTCAAATATGGTGTTTTATCTGTCCTGCATGAGCAGCTGTCTGGAAAACTTAGCAAACTTTGCAACAATCGTTGGGGTTATTGCTATTATAGCAGCTATTTGGACCTATAATCTAAATAAGAAGCAATTTAACTTTTCCGTTCTGGTTCGCTGCATAACCGTGTACCAGGAAAAATTTCTCAATAAATTACCCACAGAGATTACTGATGGGGGTGAGGCAAAGACAATGAGCATTCTCAATGACTACATTGACTTTGTCAACGAAGAGCTTTTTTACTTCCAGCAAATGTACATACCAAAAGAGGTGGCTTTGGAATGGATTGATGGAATGATCAATGAAATGCCCATTTACAACGGTGATGGCCAAATGCTCAATAAAGGCGAAAAAACAGCTGAATTAATCGATAATAAGAAGATTACCCAAACGTATAACCGGATTAAAAAAGCATTTATTGTCAATGGGCAATACGATTGGAGCCTTATTTATTCTACCTATCAAAGTAAGGCTCAATTTGAAAAACGCGATGAAGAGAGGTTAAGGTTGGTGAAAGAGATATATGTTAATCTGGTTTCAAAGTAGGATGTTTGGGTTATTTCACTAGGCATTTCACCGCAATATGTTGAACATGGCGGCATCTGCGTATTAAATCAAAAATGTATTCGGGATCATTCCGTTCTTTATGAATTTAGCAGAAGGCACGACAAAGGAGGAAAGACATCAGATACAAAAAAAATTGAACGATTTAGTGTTGGTTCAACAGGGCAAGTCGAACTTAGCAAGAGTCAATTGGCAAGTCTTAAGCTAGTCAACCCTTAAAAACCCCAATCACCCCAAAGACCAACGTGGTATCGGATTTTGATTCAGGGTCATTGCGGATAATATTGGTTTAAGCCTTCCTATCATCCACCACAGACGATAGCAGCAAGCCA
>JBIKUE010000196.1:0-6443 GCA_044347755.1 Saprospiraceae bacterium | reverse complement strand
AGCGGTTTGTTCCACAATATCTTCAATATCCTCCACGAAACCCGCTATTTCTGGTCGGGCAGAAATAACAAGGGCTACCAGACCAGCCACGTGCGGGCCTGCCATGCTGGTGCCGCTGTAATTAGCATAGTTGCCGCCAAGCACAGAAGAACGTACGTCCTGACCCGGAGCACTTACATTTGGTTTCATGTGGGAACTTCCGTTCAGCCATACTGGTCCGCGGCTGCTGTAACCTGAAATCAGGTCGTCAAACCGGGTAGACCCAATGCTAAAGCTTTCCTCATAGTAGGCAGGCGGGCCATAGGTAGTGCCGCAAACACCGCCGAAATTACCATTGCTCACCACAACCACCACACCGGATGCTTTCAAATTGGCTACGGCTACTCGTAACAGGTCATTAATACCGGCATCTGTACATCCTTCCTCCTGTGAGCAGTACCAGGAGTTATTAATTACATGCGGCGCTTTATCGGGATCAGGATTTTGGCCACCCAGATCAGTAGGCGCCAGGAACCACTGAAAGCATTCCAGATAAGTAGATGGTTTGCCCCAGCCGCGTTCCATGTTGCGGCAGCCCACCCACTGTGCGCCAGGCGCTACGCCAATCATATTGCCGGCTTCGTCGTCGCCGGTCATGGTGCCCATGGTGTGGGTGCCGTGGCTGTTGTCGTCGCAAGGCGCCTGTGCATCCAGTCCGCAGGGATTGACGCCCGGATTACCAGAAGTATCATAGTTCAGCGGACTGAACTCGTGGATGGCATCATGCCAGTTGTAATCATGGAGATTATTGGAATATCCCCGATATTTTTTGAGAATGGCTGGATGCCCCCATTCGTAGCCCGTATCTGCGCCGCCTATGGTAATACCCTGACCATTGTACCCTAAAGCCCAAACTTCCGGCGCCTGGATTTTGGCTACACCCCATTCTACGGCATTACGGTTCTGGCTGGATGCCGTATTGCTGCTTTGTACCATCGGGCCTTCAAATTTAACCCATGGATCCAATGAAATGCCGGCCACTTCAGGAAGTTCAGCAAGGCGGTGAAGTAAATCAGCAGGTGCATGGCTGATGGAAAGGGCGTTCACGAGGAACAGGGTATTGGCTGACACACCGGATTTATACACCAGCTCGAGCGCATTTTTTTGTGATCGTTCGGCTGTTTGTTGTAATGTTTGAAACACGAAATGGGCCTTGGCAGATTTTGAAGGCAACTGCTTTGCCTTGCTTACATCTGCTTTTTCACGGAAAATCACCAATACATCCGGCGACTCCCCGCGCTGAATGGCGGCGCGGAGTTCAGGCGCAATTTTGGGTGAAAAACCCTGGGCAAAAAGCGCGGATACCAGCAGGTTTAAGAGGAAAACAAACGTTAATCTTGACATGAGTTTGAATGGATGGAGTTTTGAGGGATCAATTTTATTTGCAATCAGTCAGAAATGGTGAATAATTTAAACAACCTAATCCCTCTTCACCACTTTTTCCCGGATAATGGTGGCGCCTTGGGTATTTACTGCCTGAAGGAAATACATACCGGGCGTTAAGGCAGCAATGTCAACCATGATTTCGTCCAATGGTTGCTGTGCTACCTTTTTCTGTAAGACCAGGCGGCCCATAGCATCAAACAACTCGATTTTTCCTTCGAACTGTTCTCCCTGTGCCGTTTTAAACAAAATAGCATTGCTGGCCGGATTGGGATATACGCGGGCATCAGTTAATTGTGGGTTTTTGGTGCTTACCAGATTTTCCAGGTCAATGGAATATACGCCCCGACCATGTGTGCCGGCGTACAGTTTGCGGGTGTATTGGCGTATTTTCAAATCCAGCACATATACTGCAGGCATTCCGATGCCATATGGTTTCCAATCGATCTGGTCTGCATCGGTGTAATAAACACCAATATCGGTGCCCACAATCAGATAATTGGTAATGGAATCATACAGGATACAGTTGGCCGGAACGTTGGGCAGGTTGCCGCTAATGTTGGTAGCTGTCAGCCAGTTGTTCGTGGTGGTGAACACTTTTTTGCCCTGGGTATAACCACCTTTGGTTACCCACATCCGGTCGTTGTTGGTGGGGTGAATCCAGATCCGGGTAATGTCTTCGTTGGTGGAAACGAGTCGGCTGGTCCAGTTCTGGCCGCCGTTAATGGTTTTGTACACCCGGTTGCCGCGAGTCACAGCTATGAAATTGGTGTCGGTAGGCGACATAGCGACGTCCCGCAGGTCGTTCTCCGGTGCGCCGGTGAGGTTATTGCTAATCTTGTGGAAGGTATTCCCACGGTCAAAGGAGCGGAATACGTCTTCAAAGGCCACGATAAAGGTTTTCGGGTTTTTCGGGTTCAGGATAAATGGCGTTACCCAATCTCCGGAGGGCTCTCCGGGAATATTGTTGGCAATGTTCACATCCGTCAGGAATCCATCCAGCGAGCGATAGATATCGTTGCCGCCGTAGTATTCCGTGTACATGATGTTACTATTGGTAGGATCGATGATCTGGCACATCGCATCGCCGCCATTGGTGTGGCGCCATCCGAATGGCGTGCGCAACCAGCCTCCGTTATCCTGCGAACCGGCAGCAATTTTCAACTGCCCGCCTTCACTGATGGCAATGCGGTAAAACTGCGCAATGCCCAGGCCGTCCGACAGGTCGGTCCACACCTGAGTAGATTCGTCGTAGCGATAAATGCCACCGTCATTACAGTACCATAATTCATTCGGGTTATGCGGGCTGTGTACCAGGTCGTGCGCGTCTGCGTGTACCTCCGCGTGAATGCCATCGTTGTACCAGTGCGTGATCTTTTCCCAGGTAGCTCCCTGATCGCTGGAGCGGCTCATTGATACCCCACCGAGATACACGATGTTAGAGTCTGAGGCAGAGAAGTTGAAAATTCCCCAGTCATCTTCCGGTGCGGCATTGTCGGTATACGTTTGGCCGCCATCTTTTGACAGCAGAAAGCGTTTGCCGTTGGAGAAGTGCACGCCCAGCCAGTTGGTCATGAGCGGACTTACAGCCAGGCGGATATCGTTATTGGAAACCTGGAAATCAGACATTTGCACCCAGCTATGGCCACCATCGGTGCTTTTCACTACCTGGCTGGTAGCCCAATAATTGTGGTGGGCGGCGTAGATGGTAGAATCGTTGCCAGGCTGGAATTTGATATCTGTGTATTCTCCGGCCCTTAGTACCTCCCAGGTATCGCCGCCATCGGTGCTTCGGCGTAAGCCTTTGTTGGAGGCCGCAAAAAGCACCTGCGGATTGCTTTGCGACATAATGAGGTTGTAGATCACATTTTCCTGGGAGAGTTCCCAGTCGAGTCCGGTGGGCGTCCAGGATTGTCCGCCGTCGGTGCTGCGATATACCCCGAGGTTCCAGTTCCACCAGCCGCCTTTATCGCCAAGGGAGATGTACATAATGTCCGGATTTTGTGGATTGATCAGGATCACACTCACCGGCAGGTAGGGGAGGCCATCGCCCATGGGAGTCCAGTTACTTCCGCCATCAGATGTTTTCCAGAAACCTCCGTCGGGGGTGCCGATAAAGAATGTATTGGGATCGGTAGGGTGGAAGGCGATGTGTTTGGTACGCCCCATACCCCAGTAACCGGAAGCAGGGTTTTTGGTTGGGCCTTCGTTTGTCCAGAAGGGCTGTTCATTGCGGTTTTGTGCTGCGGAGGCAGCGGATTTTTGGTATTCCAGCCACTGAGCGCGCAGATCCGGGAAAGAGCCGTCAGCTTTCACACGGTCGCGCCACCACCATTTCCAGCGTTCGTATTTAACGCGTTTATTGTCCCAGCAATCGGTGTCTTCTTCCTGAAGATATTCATCTGCGAAGTAATCATCGAGTTGTTTACATATCTCATGGTAATTGCGGGATGTGATGGGGATATCCAGGTCCGGCAAGGTTTGGGCAAAAACCGAGCAGTTGAGCAGCAGGAATAGAGCGGTAAAGAGTTTATGCATGGAGAAAGCGAGTGTACCGGCGGGTTCAGCCGCCGAATTGAAGGGTTTGAGGGGTTTGAAGCGAACGCACAAAATTAAGCAAAGCCGAAATGGCCGGCGAACAGATTTGAAGGATTGTGCCATAGGAAGCGAAAAAGAATCACTCTCCTACCCATACTACTGCCGCCTGACCAAACTGCACACCCAAAGCCACCGCTTCTTCCAGGCTCATTCCGGCAATCCAGAATCCTGGCTCCGGCCATTCGCCTTCGGCTGATTGGTTGAGCGCCAGGCCGAAAGGCAGCCCCAGCGCCTTAATTTCCTGTTCCAACTCGACATGGCGGCCGTGATTCTCTGCTTCATCCAGCAATACTGAGCCCGGGTTGTAGGCCGTTACAATGGCCAGGCTGGAAAATCCGCGCCATTGCATCCATTTTTCTAGCGGCAAATGAGGCTCGCCGTGCCGTAAAATCCATTCCTCGTCTTCCATAAACACCCGGTATTCCGCCGCCCAATAGGCATTTACCAGCGATCGGTCGAGCCAATCGGGGCAATCTTCTGGTTTCGTTAGGATAACGCGGGGGATTGACATACTTTTGCGCGAATTTTAAGTTAGGAAGTGTTTGGGTATTTGGAACGTCGGAAGGGTTTTTTTAACCCTTCCGACGTTCCAAACACCCAAACACCCAAACACTCAAATTAATGGAAGAGAAACAAAGTCAAATTAGTACTTACATCGGCTTGGGGCTGATTTTTTTGTTGTTGTTTTTGTGGATGCAATATTCCGCTCCGCCGAAAAAAACACCGGAAGAATTGCAGGCTGAACAAGCTGCGCAACAAGTGCAACAGGCTCAACAGCAACCTGCAGTTCCGGCTCCGGCCCCTGCCGCCCCAACGCAGGCTACTCCCGTGGCTGATTCCGTGGCAAATACCCTCACGGTAGCCAAATTCGGTCCGTTTGCAGCCGCTTCCAGTGGCCAGGAACAAACAGAAGTGCTGGAAAACGACCTGGTGCGCGTAACGTTCAGCAACAAAGGTGGCCGGATCAAGGAGGTTTTTCTAAAAAAATACCAGAAAATTCTGGTAGATACCGCAGGGAAGGATATAAAGAGCGACCTCCGCCTGATGGAAGACGAGAAAAACCAGTTCGCGTTTGAAATTCCGGTTAATGGTACCGCCTCCGGTAAGGTTCTTACCAGTGATCTGTATTTTACAGCTGCCAAAAACGGCAACACTCTGGTGTTCCGCGCTGATGCCGGCAATGGCCGTTACTTTGAACAAAGCTATACCCTGTCGCCAGATAATTATCGCATTGACTACCGCCTGGGTAGTAGCGGCCTGGAATCTGTTCTGGCCAAACGTGAACTTACCTTTTACTGGGAAAACTACCTCGACAAACTGGAGCGCAACCAAACGTACGAGCGCACCATGGCATCGGTTTATTTTAAAACGGCAGAAGACGGTACCGATTACTGCAATTGCCGCGAAGATGATTCCCAGAACCTGGGCGACAAATCCGTACAGTGGTTTTCACATTCCAATCAGTTTTTCAATACCAGTATCGTAGCACAAGGCTTTGTGTTCCGCCAGTTTGTAGGCGAAACCAAAATGTACACGGATGCAGAAGCTGACCTCAAGCGACTGAAAACCACTGCAGTGGTACCATTCGATAACGGCAGTGCCTCTATGGCCATTTACTCCGGTCCGAATGAGTTTGATCGCCTGAAAGCCTTTGATGTATCTCTTCAGGACATTATTCCGTTCGGGGCCAGCGTATTTGGCGCCATCAACCGCTGGGTGATTCACCCCATTCTGGCGGTGTTATCTACATTTGTAGGCAGTGCAGGTATTGTGATCCTGTTGCTCACCCTCCTGGTAAAGCTCTTGGTATACCCGCTCACCTACCGCATGGTGTTGAGCCAATCCAAAATGGCGGCACTTAAACCACGTTTGGAAGAACTGAAGAAAAAGTTCGGCGATGATCAGCAGGCCATGAGCGTAGAAACGATGAAGCTGTACAGCGAATATGGCGTGAACCCGCTCGGAGGCTGTCTGCCGATTTTTCTGCAAATGCCGATTTGGTTCTCGCTGTACCGTTTCTTCCCGGCTGCCATCGAATTCCGCCAGGAAAGTTTTCTGTGGGCTACCGACTTGTCGAGCTACGACAGCATCATGCAGCTGCCCTTCCATCTGCCCTTTGGCGCAGGTGCGCACATCAGTTTGTTCACCCTGATCTGGGTTGTGACAACCCTGTGGTACACCTGGTATTCCATGAAACAGATGGACGCCAGCCAGATGCAGAACAACGACCAGATGAAAGTGATGAAATACATGCAGTATACCATGCCGGTGTTCTTCATGTTCTTCTTCAACAACTTTGCATCCGGCCTTACGCTTTACCTCTGCTTCAGTAACATTCTGAACATTGGACAAACACTGGTAACCAAAGAGTACCTGATCGATAAAGAAAAGATCCGGGAACAATTGGAGGCCAACAAAGCCAA